>NZ_JAEQCE010000081.1:0-24510 GCF_020738665.1 Microcoleus sp. PH2017_08_TRC_O_A | reverse complement strand
TCTCGCCACTAAACACAAAATTTCGTAGAAACCCGGTTTCTAGCCTCCCATAAAAATAGTTGTGTCCTCAGAAACCGGGTTTCTGCGTAGATTTCTCGCTACTAAACACAAAATTTCGTAGAAACCCGGTTTCTAGCCTCCCATGAGAAGCCTGAAACTATCCAACCTTTAGGAACTGGTTTTTCACATACTCCATCAATACAGGCTGGAGTGTGAAAAGCGTTTTCTCACCTTGTTTCACTTTTTCAATTAATAAACGCCGTCTCAAGGATTGCACAGCTTGTAATAAGGCTGATGGGGATAATTCCAGATTGGCTGAAAATTTGGATATTTCAACTGGTGTGGCTTCACGAGCTAACCAGGATATCACTTGTTTTTCTGAGTCAAATAGGCGATCGCACTGCTGGTGCAGCAGAGATTCTAAATCACCTAAAAATAGGGTATCATAGGAGAGAAACTCGGAAACGCTGCCGCCGAATAAATCTTGAATCATAGTTGCAACTATATTTAACCATAAGGGATTGCCTCGGTAAAGGTCAATCAGTTGTGACCATTTCTCCTCTTCTGCTAATCTTTTCTCTCTGAATATTTCCCGTGCTTCCGCGCCCAAACCGTTGAGTTGCAGCGATTTACAAGGACGATTTTCGCCTTCTAGGGCCGCAATTTCTCTGGGCTTTTCCCAACTCAGGAGGATTAGGCAACTGTTGTGGGATGATGCTGCTAATTCTTTGAAGAATGTGCCGTAATTTTCATAGCCTGGTTGGTAATTGCCTGCGAGTTGTCCGCTGCTGAAAATTGTTTGTATGTCATCAAGGATGATGAGACAGCGGGATGAACGCAAATGCTCAATAAGTGATGGCAATTTAATTTCTTGTTGCTGCGAAACGAATTGAATTAAGTTTGTTTGCAGGGTTTGCAGGGGTGGAGAATTGCGGAGACTGCGGTAAATAATATAGTCAAATTCATGTTGAACTTCTGGGATTAGTTGGAGAGTTAGTGACGTTTTGCCAATGCCAGATAAGCCGTATATGGTGATGAGACGGGTGCGGCTTTCCCAAATCCACTGCTTGAGGGTGGTGAGTTCAGATGTGGGGTTATAGAATAAGTTGGGTTCTGGTGCATCGGATAAGTCTAGTCGTTTTTTAGGCTGAGTATTGCTACAGGTCACCTGATTCTGCTTTTCTAACTTTGCTGTTTCTAAGGATTGAAGATAGTTCCCACAAACCAGAGCTATTTCATTCTCTTGTAGGGGCGGTGTCCCCGTGCCTGCCCGAGCTCTCAAACACATACAAAATGTAGACAAATAGGGTCGGCGTAGGGACACTACCCCTACAAAATTATCGTTTTCTTGAGAATGAAACAGCCCTATTCCCAAAACACTGGAATTATCATTTTGTGCAGAATATTTTCCAATTTTTGATTCAACTATGGATAATTGCAATCTTTCCACTGTATATCCAAAGTTAGATTGATTGATGTCTTCACCTAATATCTCTGATAAAAGCTTCCATAATTGTGCTGCGACTTTCTTGACATGAGCTTCGCTACGGTGGCAGTTTGTGGCAATTTCCGGGTATTTCTGGCGTTGCCAAGTACCGCGCAGTATACCTTCTTGTAGGTGATTGAGGTGTTTGCCTGTCTTAGTGAATAGGATTTGGTCAGCTATTTTTAAGACTTCTTGAATGTCCATAGGTCGAGTCGAGGTTTGGGTTTTGCCTATTGCAATCCTACCTTATCCTACTATTTGATATTTCAGCCACTAAATCCTACTTTATGCGACTGAGATCGATCGGGATAGGTAAAAGAATCCCTACTAAATCCTATTGATTTGACTTGATTTCAGTATTTTTTTCACATATGCTAAGAATTCAGGACGAAATAAATTTCAGGAATTTCTAAGAAGTCATGGCTAACATCGATATTGCAAATACTCCTAATGCACAAGGCACAGAGGGTGATGATGTCATTCGTGATACTGATGGGGGCCGCAGAACGCTGGGCTTGGGGGGTAATGATAGGATCTTTGGCAGGGGTGGCAATGATGAACTGTTCGGGAATCTGGGGCGTGACTCACTAGATGGTGAGGGCGGGTTTGATACCCTCTACGGTGGTAAAGATGCAGATTCTCTTGACGGTGGACTTGACGATGACATTTTGTTTGGGAATGCGGGCACTGATACTGTTAGGGGTGGAAGTGGCAACGATCAAATATTTGGGGGGCGTGATAACGACTGGCTATTGGGTGGCGACGGCGAGGACATTTTATCTGGAGATTTAGGTTTTGATGTTCTGACTGGAGGATCTGGACGAGACAGGTTTATCATTCAAGATGAAGTGGCTACTAATACAGTAGATTTTCTGAACGATTTCTTCCCTGGGGAAGACAAAATTGTACTTCCAAAAGGTCTGACATTTGCTGACATCGAAGTCCTGACATTTCAAGCTGCTGGGTTGAATCCAGTTTTTGTGGAGAGGCAGTTTGAACCCTCGCCGTCTCCATTCAATGCCATCTCTAGTGGTAGCGATCTAAATCTAGCTCTACGAGTTAAATCAACTAATCGAATTATTGGACTTTTGGATCGAAATCCAACTTCTGGTGTTCGTCTAACAGCAGCGAGCTTGACAGCAGCGGACTTTATCAGCAGTTGAGGATTCTGCTATGCTGGCCGGTAGCCTGTCGCTATCGGAAATAAGCTGGGAGGGTGAAAACCGCTGCGATTTATCGAGGGGTTGAAACCTGACTCAACGGGTTTTAGCCTAATGAAAGGGGCGATTCGGCGAAGACAAATAGGCTGTGACGCATCGCATTTTTTGATGATAGAGCGATCGCCTTTCAATTTAAAAATAACCACAAGGCGATCGCCCTTACATCCCAATTTGTCAAAAAGTGCGATCGCCCATCTTCCCCCCCTATACTTGTAAAAACTATTCATCCGAGATACACTAGGTAATAGAAAGCAAGCAACCTTAGATGATGGAAGCGAAAACCATAATGAAAACCCAAAGCTTCACCGCCATCATTTACAAAGAAGAAGATATGTATATTGCCGAATGTCCAGAAGTGGGCACAGTTGACCAAGGCGAAACCATAGAAGAAGCGATCGCCAACCTCAAAGCAGCTACAAGGCTCTATCTCGAAGAGTGTCCTTTACCCGACGAAATCACTCCCAGGTTTGTAACTAGCATAGAGGTTAGCTATGCCTAGATTGCCCAGAATATCAAGTAAGCGAAGTAATTCGCGTACTAGAACGTCTAGGCTTTTATCAAGCTAGGCAAACGGGTAGCCATGTTGTCCTCAAAAAAGCTCTCCCCGATGGAGAAATTGTTTGCGTTGTGCCACTCCACCGCGAGCTAAAAATTGGTACACTTAGCGGTGTTCTAAAGCAAGCAAAGGTCACACCTGATGAGTTTATAGCGAGTTTATAAGAGCTAAACTCATCATCATAATTCGCATCGCGATTGCGAATTGAAAATTTTTCATTCTGAGTTTGCAGGTACTTGAAGGAAAATCCCAAGCCTTCGGGCGATTTCGGTTGAGAAGGGAAAATTTTAGACTGAGGTTTCTTCTTTGACACGAGTCGAATAATATTTTTTCTGGGTCATGGCTAGCATTTCTTAGCGGTGACTTAAATAATTATAGTAGATAGTTTTACAAGATTCGTAATTAAAGTTATAGTATAAAGCTCTTCATTACCTGAAAGAATTGGTTTAAAGCCGGAACCCCGATCGGGAGAAATCGCGACACACCCTACAGCTATAGCAGTTGACAGTTACAGAGTACGGCAATCAAACCGTTTATGCTGTAGGTTCTTGTCTCCATTCATCAGGTCATTTATGCCCTCACCGATGTGGCGGTTGCTATACAGTAAATATTGGGTAAGGTGTGTCGCTATTAGATTGTCGCTATTCGTTGAGGAATTGTCGATCGCGACACACCCTACAACTTATTTTTGTTTCCAATATTGACAAGCAGCATAGGCCAAAGTGACAGCGCCGGTCACAATCGCGGCTTCATCCACCTCAAACTGCGGGTGATGGAGGGGATAGTTAGGTTTATCAGTCAGTCCCACTCCCAAGCGAAACATCGTTCCCGGTGCGTGTTCTAGATACATCGAAAAATCTTCCGCGCCGAGGGATGGTTCTGGTAAAATCTGAACGCGCGATCGCCCTAAAGCTTCCAAAGCCGCACATTCGACCAATTGCGTCAGTTTAGGATCGTTTTGGACTCCGGGCACGCCGCGCTTGTAGGTGAGTTCGTACTTAGCGCCGTAAGTCGCGCAGACACTCGACACAATTTGTTCGATCCAAGCTGGTAGTTTTTCGTGGGTTTCTGGATGCAGCGATCGCACCGTGCCCAATAATTTTACTCGATCGGCAATCACATTTGGCGCTCGTCCGCCGCTAATTTGCCCGATCGTCAAAACCACAGGCCTCAACGGATTTTGTGTGCGACTAATCGCCTGCTGCAAAGTAGTAATAATCTGAGAAGCAATCCAAATTGCATCGATCGCCTCGTGGGGACGCGCACCGTGGCCAGATTCGCCCATCACAATCAATTCTAGGTCATCTGCCGCCGCCGTCAGTGCCCCGTGGCGAATGCCGATCGCACCGCCGGGAATCGTCGGAAAAACGTGCACTCCGAGGATGCCCTCAACATCTTTCATCGCGCCATCTGCAATCATCCAGCGCGCGCCTTGGGCTATCTCCTCTGCTGGCTGAAACAAGAAGCGGACGTGACCAGGTAGTTTTTCTTCCAACTGAGCTAATATCATCGCCGCGCCCAAACCGACGGTGGTGTGGATGTCGTGGCCGCAAGCGTGCATGACTCCTGGGTTTTTCGAGGCAAATTCTAAGTTGGTGCGTTCTTGCATCGGTAAAGCGTCCATATCGGTGCGAATTGCCAGCCACCGGGACTCGTTGCTATTGCCTTTGAGTTCGCCGATGACGCCGGTTTTGCCGATTCCTTCAGTGGCGCGAACTCCACTAGATGCCAAAACTCCGGCTACATAGGCCGCTGTTTGATGTTCTTGGCCACTGAGTTCGGGGTGCGAGTGGATGTGGCGGCGAATTTCGATTAAGCGGGGGGCGAGGCTGGTTGCTAGTTCTTGGATGCGGGGAAGCATGAATTTTGTTGGGGAGTGCGTTAATTAACTAAGGTAACGCATATGCTTGGCTGTGACACTGAGATTTGTTTTTATTAACCGCAGAGGGCGCAGAGGGCGCAGAGAAAAGAGGGGAAAGAGAGTTAGTTAGAGATGGGAAATAATTGTGTCTTTATTATTCATCTCTCTCTTCTCTTCCTCCGTGTTCTCTGTGTCCTCTGCGGTTTAATAATAATTTTGAAATAACAGTAAACAACGATGTCATTTTTCGCGATCGGGCTCGTCCTCTTCATATACCATTAAATCCCCCGGCTGACAATTCAGTGCTCTGCACAAAGCGCTGAGGGTTGCTTCGTCGATTCGGGTGAGTCGGCGACGGGTTTTGATTTTCGACACAGATGTGGGGTGCATCCCAATTAAAGTAGCCAATTCTTTATTGCTGATATTGCGATCGGCCATCACAACTGCCAATTTCCAACGAATCACTGCTGACACTCAACTGCTGGCCATGATATTGCAAGCTGATGTTACCATTCTGCAACCTTCAATTTCCCTTAGATTGCCGTAACGACAATATATATTGTCGTTACGCTTGACAAGCGGCAGCGATTGAACTAGACTCAGGATGTACAAACGGAAAAGCGATCGCCCCCTGGCCTGGAAAACTTAAGGGCGATCGCAATTCCACTATTCGTGTAATTCAAACCCTATGATATCACAGCCAAAGTCCGTTCCCGAACTGCTTCGAGAAGAAATTCCTGATGTACCTCAAGGCAAAAAACCGATTCGTTTGTTGTTGTGTGGCGTTCCCAAAGGGGTAGACAGCATTGTTAATCTGCTGCACGTTTTGGGTTTTGCACAAGTTGGAGAGTGGAGTCCGCCTGTACCGTCGCCTCTAGCGGGTGAGGTGATTCGGATTTTAACTCGTTACTGGTAAGAATGATTGTGGAGGTCGATCGCACTTTTTGCGTTAAGTGCGATCGGTCTTTGTGTTTTATTAAAGGGCGATCGCCATTTGTCAAGCTGAAATCGCTTCTTTTTTTTGACAAAGACTATAATCAATAGTAAGTCGTATCATATGTCAATTCCATCAGAAATAACCGTTCTAGTTGAGCGTATAAAGCAGGAGCTAACTCAAATTGAGCAGGAAGCAGGTGAGGGACTAAATATTTGTAGAGCTATCCTAGGGAGCTTTCCAAACAATTTTACCGTGATTCAGATTTCGGGATTTTTAAACACCTGTATATTTTTCGCAAACACATCGAAAACACAGATTCAGGAACGCATAGAGTATCTCTCGGCAGTTGAAGTCCTGACAAATGATAGAATAGAAGAGGTGGGGGAAGACTTGGCAATGGAGCTAGGCCGAGTGCTGGAAACTAAAATAAGAGTTAGTAGTATTAAAGCCCGTTTGGAGAATTTACAATGACACAAAAAGAACTCGATGACAAGGAATTGCTAGAAATTTTGGAATTAGCAAAAGACACCGAACAGAAAGCTAGAGAAATGTGTCAAATGATCTCGGCTAATACCGCTAAATACCAAAAATGGTCGGAAGCTAAAGCTAAACAAGCCGAAAAACAGAAGCAACTCTAATGAGTAAAAAGTATATTCAACTCACAGCCAGAAGCTCATTCAGCTTATTTTTTAACTCTGGGGATGCCATTAATGGATTATAGACTTCCCCCTCGTATGGTTGCCAAACATAACTAGGACTAAATGGTCGGAAAACTGGTAATGTTTCTACCCCATGAATAAGTTCCTTTGCTAAAACTAATCCAGGAATAGATAAATTAGATAAATCCTCCATAAGTTCACTATAGGTTCTGAATTCATCAACTTCAACCCCAACCAAAGCATAGCGAAACCAAGGAGCAAACCGTAGAGCTAGATAAAATAAAATACCTAACTCTGTCATCAAATAAGCACTTTCAGGGCTATCTATTCCCACTTCACTAATATTATTGGGATAAACCCGACACCACCAGTTTCCATCCATATCTTGAAAAGTATCTGTTCGACATAGACATTGGCGATTATTTGACAGCATCCATTCTATGCCCTCAAAGTGTTGAGCAAATTTATTAACCTTGGCTTCATCAGAGCCACACTCTGCCGATAAACTGAATATCCACGCCATTGTTATAGACTCCTATGATATATAAAGTTAATCAACTCTTTCCCAATCATTTTGGGTTTTTGCCAATGCTGCCTCATACCTTTCCAGAGACATTGTAACTCTTGGCAAAATGCTAACGTGCGTCGGGCTATCTTGGACAGCCTGCAAATCTCCCATAATGTTTATGTCATCAATTTGCCATAGGGAGTCTTTTCCAGTTCCACCAAATTTTGCAGGTCTGCGAAATGCTGGTAAACTTTCAATTGAAATAGAAACAGACATTCCCTTTGTATTCCTGACGACAACAGCAACAAGCTCTCCTCGAAACACACGTTCTGAATCTGCTAACAAATAGCCTTGCTCATTTAGATAACCTGTCGGCATTTGCTCAATATCTATGTCAATACCAGGTCTAACCCCTAATAATCTAGCACTGCGACCTATTTTAGGCTTACCATTTTGCTCCGCCATGCCACGATAGTAAAGTTTTGCCATCAGCTCATATAGCAGCAGTTTGATATCATGATATTATACCAAATCTGGCTTAAATACTTGGAGGCGGAATTAGCAGAGTCGGAGAATTCCCGTCTGAAGGAGTTGATACAAAATCCACCGACACACCTCATCCACCCCTGCAAACCTTCTTCCCCCATGACCCCGATTTACTTCAAACTGTCGTAAACTGGCTCAAAATAGTTCATTTTGAGTCCTGAGTTATCTGGCCATTCGTAAACCAAAAAAACCGGGTTTTTCGCAGTTTCTGGAAGGTGTGGCGAAGTATTCTGGAAAAAACCCGGTTTCTGATTACCCACGAACTAAACTTGGATAAATTTCTCCTGTTTTGTGATATAATTAAAACCTTAAAAAAATAGCACAAAAAAAGCTATGTCGGAAATTACTCTAGACGAAACCAAGCTTAAAGAATTACTCAAAGCAGCTATTTTTGAGTTAGTAAAAGAACACAAAGAAGTATTTTCGGAAATTGTGACAGAAGCCCTAGAAGATATAGGAATGGAAAATGCTATCAAAGAAGGCGAAAATACTCAAACAGTCAGTCGCGATCGAATCTTTAAACTTTTGAAGAGACAACACAGTAAATTAGCAGTTCTTTTGGAGTCCTTTAGAACCGATGAACTTTCCTTGGAAACCGTCGCCCAAGAAGTAGAAGCAGTTAGAAGCGAAATTCATGCCAGAAAAACCAACCATTAAAGTGATTAAGGAGTTGGCTACAACACATTATTTTAGAGGCATAAAGTGATCATCAATTTAATTTAATATCAATAACCTTCGTGAATTGATTTACATTCCCAAAAAAATCCAGGCCCAACCGTCAAAACTTGTTCTGTTGGCATGAACAATTCCCAATAAGAAAGTCCAGAATCATCTTGCAAATCTGGCTGTAAAATTAGTTGGTAATCACCCTCAAAAACTAGAGTGAGACTAATATTATGAGCATAAATCACAAAATCAATCAATTCTTTATTTTCCAATTGCTGCAAAACTTTTTTGACAGCATCTATTTCTACCTCATCTATTTCTGCATCTATATCTACTAGCAAGGAAGAGGTTAAGATGCGATCGCCTTGCTTGAAAACCCAAGGTGTTGCCCTCGTGCCAAATTTCCAACTACCTTTGGATAGATGTGCTAATTTTGGGTGAGTGTAGGCAGACATCTCACCGAAATCTAGCCGTAATTCATCCCCATAACTAAATATAACCTGATGGCAAATTTCTCCAATTATCGGTTTAGTAATGACTGAAATAATTTGCTCGATATTTGGCTTTCGATCGGCAATAGATGTTTGAATAGCCATTTAAATATCCTCTAAAAATTCTTGTGCTTTCTGGCGGAGTTGTTCATAAGTAAAATCTCCTCTACGGTTTAAAGTTCCACCATAACCATTTTTCTTTTCTTCCTCAATGAATAAACCAAAAGCAATCCTTAATTCACCTCCCATCTTAAACTCCCTAGCGATCGCATCAACCTGTTTAATATCGCGTTTTCTACCCATCAATATTATCTACTAAAATATCTTGTAAGATTTCTAAACCAAAGAAACCGGGTTTTTCGCAGTTTCTAGGAGGTGTGGCGAAGTATTCTGGAAAAAACCCGGTTTCTCGCCACCCATCCACTATTCATTGAAGGTGTTTTACATACCTATGTCTTCGGTACATAAGTCGATCGCACTTGCAACTCCTTCATCTGCTTCTCATCCACACCAGACGGCGCATTCGCCAAAATACAACGCGCTTGCTGCGTCTTCGGAAACGCAATCACATCCCGAATCGACTCCTCGCCAGCCAACAACATTACCAGGCGATCGACACCATAGGCAATTCCGCCGTGGGGAGGAGTTCCATACTCAAACGCATCCAACAAAAAGCCAAACTTATTGTAAGCTTCCTCAGTCGATAAGCCGATCGCCTCAAACACCCTTTCCTGAACATCCCGCTGGTAAATCCGCAGAGAACCACCACCGACTTCTGTGCCGTTTAACACCAAATCGTAAGCTTGAGCTCTCGCAGTCTTCAGATCGTCAATATCATCGGGATGCGGGGCTGTAAATGGGTGGTGCAATGCTTCCAAACGCTTCTCATCAGCGTTCCATTCAAACATCGGAAACTCTGTCACCCACAGCAAATTCATCTTGTCTTTGTCAATCAATCCCAATTCGTTACCGATGCACAAACGCAATCTATCCAAAGTCTTATTGACAGTTGTGACATCGGCTGCTGCAAATAACAACAAATGACCTGGTTGTGCACCAGTGCGATCGAGCAATTCCTGTTTTTGAGCCTCTGTTAAATTATCCTTAATTGCGCCGATCGTATCAATTTCACCATTCTCCCGCACCCGGATATAAGCTAATCCCTTAGCACCGGCTTCGCTGGCTTCCTTAAACAAATCGCCACCCGGTTTAATTCGCACATTAGAAATCGCATCATTCCCGCCCGGAATTGGCAAAATTTTCACAATTCCGCCCGCAGCAACTGCACCGGAAAACACCTTAAATCCCGAATCTTTCATCAAATCGGAAACATCGACTAATTCCATACCGAAGCGAGTATCTGGTTTATCGCTACCATAACGATCCATCGCTTCGGCGTAAGTCAAACGCGGGAAAGGACGAGGCAATTCCACGCCTTTCACACTTTGGAAAATATTGCAGACTAAACCTTCATTTAATTCGAGGATTTCTTCCACAGACATGAAACTCATTTCCATGTCTAATTGCGTAAATTCCGGTTGTCTGTCAGCGCGCAAATCTTCATCGCGGAAGCAGCGCGCAATCTGATAATATCTGTCTAAACCCGAAACCATCAGCAATTGTTTGAACAATTGTGGCGACTGTGGCAAAGCATACCATTCGCCCAAATTGACGCGGCTGGGAACCAAATAATCTCTCGCACCTTCGGGAGTCGATCGCGTTAAAATCGGTGTTTCAACTTCAATAAAACCGCCAACGTCTTCGAGGTGGCGACGCATAGCTTTGATCACCTGGTGACGAAGCTGCAAATTGCGACTCATGCGATCGCGCCGCAAGTCCAAATAGCGATACTTCAAGCGCAAATCTTCCCGCACGCTTTCATTATCCGCCGTCGAAACCTGAAACGGTAACTGTTTCCGCACCGCATTCAACAACTCAATCTCGTCAGCATAAATTTCTACCTCACCCGTAGGCAATTTAGGGTTGAGGGAATCGGCGGGGCGACTGGTAACTCGCCCAGTAATTCTCACCACGTATTCGCCGCGCAAAGCCTCAGCCCCGTGATACGAATCCGGCGTGCGTTGAGGATCGCTGACAATTTGCACTAAGCCCGATCGATCGCGCAAATCGAGAAAAATCACCCCGCCATGATCGCGGCGGCGATCCACCCATCCGTAGAGGGTGACAGTTTGTCCGATGTGTTCGCTTCGCAGTTCGCCGCAGTAGTAAGTTCTCATGGTTGGGGGTTATGGACTAAAAATAAAGCTTTTTAATTATGCAGTATGCCTGAACATTGTGCTGAATGCAAATTCAAGGGCGATCGCGATCGTGGTTTTGGTGTTGAGTGCAGTAGAGTGCAAGTGTCCGCCCAACCATAGCATTCTTGAAAGCTCTTCTGTTGTATTGGCTGAACCCTGAAAGCTTTAAGCCGTAACGCTTAATCCCAGTCGCACCGAAACTGCGCGCGCGATCGGCTATTGACATTACCTCTGTCCAGTTGACAGTAATATTGAGTTTGATATATTGTAACGGATTCAGGTTTATATGAAGCTATCGTAGCATTAGAGTCAGAAGGATTGCTGTGTTCAGAGCCGTTGAAAGTAAATAAACAAGCCTTATCCAAATATTTACTGCTTCTTTTGATCGGTTTACTGACCCCCCATAATTTCTTAAATTCCTTGTGAGTCACGTGGGTAATTCAAAGTATTGTCGTTTTACCAACCTATGTAACGTATTATGAGAAACTTTGATTCCAAGGAAAGTTTCTCGGGAGCATCTCAGTTTGGCATTTATAGTGCTGTCCCCGCTCGCGAGTAGAATACGCGAGCGGAGACAGCACTATAATAAAAAAATGCTTTTTGCCAAACTGAGATGCTCCCAGTTTCTCGCATCTTTTTCTGCCATTTGATAAGATTCATTGGCACTGATTAATAGATCGCATTTTTCCATGCTCGGGCTAAGGAATGAGAATTAAATAACTTACAATCTTTATTGCTCTTGTGGGATGGGCGTCCCGCCCGTCCGTCCTTTCTGGACGGGCGGAAGAGGCCATCCCACAAACTTGTGTAAATTATTTAATTTGCGCTCCTTAATTTCTGATTCTGCTGAAAAGAAAACTTGCCTATTACTGGTCTGACTTTTATAATATTGCCTGCTGTACAGATTTTTCTAGACTTTCAAAACTTTTTAGTTCCATTGCATCTATATTTAGGTGAATAATTTCTGCCACCGCTTTTAAGTGGGATTATATTGATTGCTGGTGTGCTGGTGTGATTTTAATTACCTCATGTTTTTTTGGAATTTTTACTACAAGGTTTTTCATTTGAGACATTTTTGAAGAGATTTGCATTCATTGAGATGCCTCCGTTACCTCGCTTGAATAGCCGATTCACTCCCCACTGTGCGGTTAATTAAAAAAAATCTTAACTTCTTTTCCAAATCTTAATTTCCCCCAACCAACCCGCACTCACAATAGTCTTAGCATCTGCGCTAATTCCTACAGCAGTAACATAGCCAGAATGTCCGCTCAAATTACCTCTCAATTCGCCCGATCGCACATCCCACAGTTTTACACTCTTATCCCAACTCCCAGTAACCAGTATACTCCCATCCCGACTGATTGCCAGCGACCAAACTCCATCGGTATGTCCGCTCAAACGCCGAATTAATTGACCGTTTCCGACATTCCACAACCCGACAGTACCGTTGCTGTTGCCGGCCGCCAAAGTTTTGCCATCGGGAGTAAAAGCGAGGGACAAAACAGACAAGTTCTTGCCGCCAATCGTGCGAATTGCTGCACCTGTAGCTAAATTCCACAACCTAATTGAACCATCTTTGCTGCCACTAGCTAAAGTTTGGCGATCGGGACTAATTGCAACAGCATTCACTAATCCAGAATGCCCGGTTAAAGTCCGCAGCAATGCCCCTGTTTTCGCATTCCAAATCTTAATCGTTTTGTCCCAACTGCCGCTCGCGACAAATTGAGCGTCTGGACTGACGGCAACACTCGAAACAGCGCCAGAATGCCCGCTCAAAGTGCGGACAACCGCGCCTGTTTCTAAATTCCAAATTTTTACAGTTTTGTCGTCACTGCCGCTAGCTAACACGTTTCCATCCGCACTCGATGCCAGGGCGTTTACCGCTTCCGCGTGTCCTTGCAGCGTAGTTTTTAATTGCCCGCTGGGAAAATTCCAAACAGAGATTGTGCCGTTACTATTTCCTGTGGTAAAAGCAGTGGAAGCTAGAGCAAGCGAACTGACAACTTCTGAAGGCCCTTTGAGGGTATTTGTGGTGGCAAAGGCGATCGCACTTCCGGGCTTCTGAGGCGGATTATTGACAGCAGTTTTCGGGTTTGCGGCTGTTGGCGATTGGGGAAGGACTGGTAGCGAAATAGTCGATCGCCATTTCATGATATTACTGATTTCTACTCCCGCTGCCACGATTTTATCCGAATTGTCCTCTAACCTGACAATGCCGTTAATTGCGACAACTTTTCCCGCATCGTCAAGCACTGGGCCGCCGCTCATTCCCGCCCTAACTAAGTTGTTGTATACCAAAGTATAGCCATTTAATGGAGTTTGGCGGCCGGTAAATTGACCTTCGGTAGCGATGAAAATCGGTTGTCTCAGGGAACCGCCGGATATTGGCCAGCCAGCCACATAGGCTCTTTTTCCGGGAGTTGCTGGGGAATTAGCTAATTGGGCGAGGGGGTAGCTTTGAGGGCTGCTGATGGTGACGATCGCGATATCCGCACCGGGCATTCGCCGCACCAGGCCGTATGATACAGAGTGAGCTTGACCGTCGGGAGTTACAACCTCGTAATCGCCAGGTTTATCGACTACGTGCCAGTTGGTGAGTATATAGTACGTGCTACCTTGTTTTTCTAAAATTACTCCGGAACCGCCTTTTGTGCCTTGGATCCGTACCGTGATTTGTTTGGCGACGGTTTTAACTGCGTCGGCGGTTAAGGCTAGGGCGATTGGAGGTGAGGTGAGTGGGATGAGGGCGATCGCACTTAGGGCGATCGAAGCACTCAAAATAGCCGGAATTGTTCTGCTGTAGTTCATGATTGTGTCAATTTAACATACCCACATATCAACAGACGGATTAGTTTTCCGGTTTGTGGCGCGTTGGTGGTTGGGAATGGAAGGGTGTTTGCAAGTAAGGGTTAGTAGGGTGCGTCAGCTAGAGTTTTTAGTGGATAATTGAGAGTTTAAGAACTGACGCACCTTACAGCTAGGGGGTGCGTCAGTTTATGCAATTTCAAACAAGCCTCTCAACTTCGTACTGACGCACCCTACAACTATCAACGGACGGATGGGTTTTCCGCTTTGTAACATATTTTTACACAAAATGAGAATGTAAGGTTAGTAGGGTGCGTCAGTTAGAGTTTTTAGTGGATAATTGAGAGTTTAAGAACTGACGCACCTTACAGCTAGCAGGTGCGTCAGTTTATGCAATTTCAAACAAGCCTCTCAACTTCGTACTGACGCACCCTACAACTTGACTTATAATGGTATATAGAAACTGGAACAAAGAGTTAACAGAGGAAAATCTCCGAGAGCAAATAGCCCAATCCAAGCAAACATGGAAAAGCGCTGAGGCTACAGAACCCCGTGCCGAATCCGTGCAGTATAATCAGTCGGAAGATTTAATTGTTATCAAACTCAAAAACGGTGCTATTTTCTGTTTTCCTCCGAGGCTTGCACAAGGCTTAGAAAGTGCTTCACCAGAACAACTTGCTGATGTTTGGCTGCCGCCTTCCGGTAGCAGCGTACACTGGGAAAGCTTAGATGTTGATTTTAGAATTCCCGAACTTATCGCAGGTATTTTTGGGACAAAATCTTGGATGGCTAATTAATTTCTTAGTCTCTTAGAGAGGGACTTTGTTTGTGTAGGATCGGTTTGAACCGCCGAGTGGCTCAAATCCCCGATTTTTCTAATAATTCGGGGATTTCGCCTTAAATTTTATGCTAGATCGAAGAGCAAAAACTCCGCATCTTCTGTCGCTTCAATTACCAACTCAGCCTCATCACTAACCGCCGCACCGTCACCCTTTTCTAAAGTCAAGCCGTTGAGCAAAACAGCACCGCGAGCAACTTGTATCCAAGCATGGCGATTTGGCTGCAAAACATGAGAAACCCGCGAGTTTTTATCCAAAACTGCTGCATACAAATCGACATCTTGATGCACTTTTACTGCACCATCTCTCGCATCTCGCGCCGCAACTAAGCGCAGTTTCCCGCGCCTTTCTACTACGGGAAAATCCCGCTGTTCGTAACTCGGCTCTAAGCCATTTGTATCGGGCAACAGCCAGATTTGCAGCAAATGAACTGGGTCAGTTTGTGAGGGATTGAACTCGCTGTGTTGGATGCCCGTACCTGCACTCATCCGCTGTACTTCACCGGGTTTGATTACTGCGCCGGTACCTAAACTGTCTTTGTGTTCTAACGCTCCTTCCAGTACATAGGTAATGATTTCCATGTCGCTGTGCCCGTGAGTGCCGAAACCTTTGCCGGGGTTAACGACATCCTCATTGATTACCCGCAACGACCGAAAATTCATATAATTGCGATCGTAATAGTTGGCAAAGGAAAATGTGTGATAACTGTCGAGCCAACCATGATTAGCGTGTCCTCTTGCTTCACTTTTTCTGACTGCAATCATTTTCTCAATCCTCCTTTAATTTTAGATTTTAGATTTGGCAATAACTTCGGGTATTTCTCGGATGTTTCTACTTTAAACCAAGTCAAGCTATTATGGGAAGTAGGCACTTAAAAGTGCGGTAGTTACCAAAAAGATACTATGCAAGCTAAAGCAGGAACTATTGAGCGCGCAAATTGCCCGGTAGAAAGAACTTTAGAGGTGATTGGCGGGCGCTGGAAAGTCTTAATTCTCCGGGAGCTATTTCAAGGAGTGAAGCGTTTTAATGAGCTGCAACGAGCTGTCAACGGCATTACTCAGAAGATGCTGACGCAGCAGTTGCGGGAGATGGAGTCAGATGGGATTGTTCACCGAGAAATTTACCTGCAAGTTCCGCCGAAAGTTGAATATTCGCTCACGCCTTTGGGCGAAAGTCTTAAACCGATTATTGATTCGATGCACGAATGGGGAATTAAGCATCTTAACTATAGTTAAGTTTATTGAAGCGTAGCTAATTCCCAATTTGCGATCGTCGCCGACTATATCATAAAATAACCCTTATAAAGTTTGTAGTGAGGACTTCAGTCCTCTCTGATTTGAAGAGGACTGAAGTCCTCACTACGAACCTGTTATAAAGTTCGTAGTGAGGACTTCAGTCCTCTCTGATTTGAAGAGGACTGAAGTCCTCACTACGAACCTGTCAGGGCGATATTTTTTCCGTCTTCCGACTGATGTCGTTTTTTCCAGCTAGTCCAACAATAATAATATGAACAAAATAGAGCGTCTTGCCACTCTCAACCGCATCCGCAAACTCAGCCGCCTGATGGATACCGCCATTGGCATACCCGGTACTAAATTTCGCATTGGTTTAGATCCCATTATCGGTTTAGTTCCCGGTGCTGGGGATATAGTAGATACTGCGTTTTCTGCTTACCTAATTTACTTAGCAACTCAATTCAATCTCCCCCCGAAAACTCTAGGCAAAATGATTTACAATATTAGTTTGGAAGCTGTTATTGGCTCAGTGCCTTTAGTCGGAGATATTTTCGATGCTTTTTATAAGTCAAACATGAGAAATCTGGCGCTTTTGGAAGCGCACCTCGAAGCAGAGGAACCCGAATTAGCAGCAGTTGCAGAACCTATTCATGAATCGATTAAACTCTAGGCGTCTACTTCACCAAAAATCCCAGCCAAAAACCGAAAATCTCAAAAACCTGCCCCACCCAGCGGTAAATTTACATCTACATTTTCTGCATCAAACCGTAGGGGCGGGTTCGCCAAAAATCTCATCCAACAAACAACAATCTCAAAAACCCGCCCCCACCCAACGATAAATCTAAATCTACATTTTTAGTATTTGATAGAAATTAACGTTGATGTGGGTTATTGGTTGTGTGGGGGCGGGTTTACCTAAATTTTTTGTGGGTATTAAAGATGTTTGCGAACCCGCCCCTACCGAATTATAAAAATCTGTAAGGGCGTATTCACAGAAAGATTTATCATCACGAAAAGGTTCAATAAACCCGCTCTTACAATTTAAAATTTATACAGAATAGCGTTTAACAGCTTCCACGAAAGCATTAACATCTTCTTCTTTAGTATTAAAAGCTGTTACCAGTCTAATAGTAGAGTTATCCCACCGATAAAACAGAAAACCCTCAGCTAAAACCGCTGCAATTACAGATTCGGGAAGCTGCACAAAAATCTCGTTAGCTTCGACGGGATGGCAAAACTTGACTTTCTCAACTCCGGCCAAACCTTGCGCTAATTTAGCTGCCATCTTATTGGCGTGAGTCGCATTTTTTAGCCACAAATCATCCGTTATATATGCTTCCAACTGCGCCGACAAAAACCGCATCTTTGAGAACAGATGTCCGCTGCGCTTGCGGTAAAATGGGAAAGTCTTTGCTAATTCTTGATTGAAAAATACCACAGCTTCCGCAGCCATCGCGCCGTTTTTTGTCGCTCCAAATGAGAGAATATCCACACCTGCGCGCCAAGTGATATCCGCAGGAGAACAGCCCAAACTCACAACAGCATTAGCAAAGCGAGCTCCATCCATATGCAGGTGCAAATTATGGCTGCGAACAACCTCCGAAATCTGGGCAATTTCCGCTGGATGGTAGACTGTGCCGGCTTCTGTGGCTTGCGTGATGCTGACGGCGGCGGGCTGTACGTGGTGGACTACTCCTGCACCAGCCCGATCGACTATTTCACCTAAAGTCTCTGCCTCTATCTTAGCATGATTTCCTGTTAATGTCACTAACTTTGCACCGCCCGTAAAAAACTCCGGCGCGCCGCATTCATCCAGATTAATATGAGATTGGGCGTGACAGTAAACAGCCCCGTAAGGAGGAGTCACAGTTGCCAGGGCCAAAGCATTAGCAGCAGAACCGGTTGCTACAGGAAAAACAGTCACCGGTGTCTCGAACAAATCCGAGAATTTAACTTGCAAACGCTGCGTATATTCATCATCTCCGTAAGACATCGCAGCACCGCAATTAGCCGCTGCAATCGCTGCCATAATTTCCGGCGAAACCCCGGTTGCATTGTCGCTACAAAAATTCATTTGAATAATCGGTAAACAGAATCTATAATATAACTCAACAGTCAAAACTCAACCGTCAAGCATTAAACCAAGAGGAACTATGGCAGAGTACCGCCAAATAGAATACCGCATCGGCAAAGACGGCAAAATTACTGAAACCGTCCTCAACGCCACCGGTTCGAGTTGCACCGAAACCACTGCCGGAGTTGAAAAAGCCCTGGGCCAAGTAGAATCTCAAGAGTTGTTGCCAGAATACTATGAAGGCGAAGAAAATTTGACCGCCGAACAAACTCAGACTTTAAAACAAGTTTAGAAAAATTAACAATGTTCTATCTCCTCGGTGCAACAGTTGATATAACAACAGGGCCTGCCTTCGGTATCGCGCTAGCTGTCGGGGGCATTTTTCTAATTTTAGTGTACCTTTATGCTGCATCCGAGGCCGGAGATGCGATCGACTTTAAGTACGATACAATCCTCCGGGAACGCATGAATCAGCTAGATATCGTCGATTGGCAAGACTTAGGCGAAAAAGCAGGCTTAAGTCGCTTCGGGGTGCGCCTAGTGCGGCAGGGAGACGTGGGAAAACTCACCCTAGACCAACTGCGGCGGCTGGCAACTGTGCTAAATTTGAATTTCCAGGAATTCGATCGCACTTTAAGCGCACTGCCCGTATCGGCTGCAATCACCACGAATCCCAGCGAAATCGAAGAATTTAAACAGCAGTGTTTCCGGCTGCGCGAAGAATTGCAGCAACAAAAAACTCAACTAACTACCGATTTTCGCCGCGCCACCTTTGAACAGTTGCAAACTTTGTTAACCAACTATCCCAGCGCCCGCAAAATGGCAGAAGCCAAGCCGAATATGCCCGCCAAAAATCTCTCGGCTTTGTTTACCCCCCTAGAAAATCTCTTGTCAAGTTGGGATTTTGAAACAATTGGTTCAGCTTGGGAACAAGTGACTTACAATCCGCAGTTGCACCAGCCGGATGTTGAAGATATAACAGAAGGAGAGTTAGTTTATATTCGGTTTGTCGGCTATCGGGATGGAGAGCAAATTCTTGCTCCAGCTAAAGTTAGTCGCAGCCTTCCACCGGGAATAACAAATTAAATTGAAAATCTAAAATAGACATGACTACAGTTGCAATAGACTTCGGTACCAGCAACACGGTTGTTTGCATTCTCAACCCGGATACGCAAACACCAGAAACTTTGAGATTGGGCGAAATGTCCCGCATTTTTAAGACCAAAAAATCGAACCCAGATGCCCTAGAAATACCTGTAGTTCCGACTTTAGTGTTTGTGAAAAATGCGGGAGAGTTGGTATTGGGAGAAAAAGTGCGATCGCAGCGTTTAGGACAATCCCAGCCCGATCGCTTTTTCAAAGCTTTTAAACGCGACTTGGCTGCCGATTATCAGCCCCCGGCCCGCAATATAGACGGTGAAAGCTACACGCCGGAATCAGTAGCTGAACAATTTATCAGAACTATATGGAAACAATTATATCAGCAAAACATACAACCAGATAAATTAATTTTTACAGTACCAGTCGGAGCATTTGAGCGATATCTTGATTGGTTTCGCGACTTAGCAGAATCTCTCGGAGTTGAGGAAGTTCAGCTAATAGATGAATCCACCGCCGCGGCTCTGGGATATGCCGTACAACGCCCCGGTTCTTTAGTTTTAGTAGTCGATTTTGGCGGCGGGACTTTAGACTTAAGTTTAGTCCGCACTGCTGTAATCCCCTTTGCTAAGGGAGGCAGCGAGATTTCTCCCCCCCTTGGTAAGGAAGGGCTGGGGGGGGTGCGTGCCGAAGTGTTGGCAAAATCCGATGCTTATGTCGGTGGCGAAGATATTGACATTTGGATTGTTGAAGATTATTTGCGGCAAATTGGTTCGTCACGCGCAGAAGTTGGCGGCGTGGGCTGGCAAAATTTATTAGAAATAGCAGAAAAGTTAAAAATTCAAGTGTCTCAAGTTAATGAGGCGAAGGAAAGTTGGTTTGACGATGAAAATTTTATGTCTTATGACTTGCAGTTAAACCGAGATCAACTTGAAGAAATCCTGGAATCTCGGCAGTTGTTGGAACAGTTGCGGGAAGCTTTAGATGAAGTGTTGAGCATTGCGCTGGGAAAAGGTATCGGTAAAGCAGATATCGAACAGGTTTTGCTGGTAGGAGGAACTTCTATGATTCCGGCTGTATCTAATTTAGTGGTTTCCTATTTTGGGCGACAAAAAGTTAAAACAGATAAGCCTTTTGAAGCTGTAGCCCACGGCGCTTTAGCCTTGACACAATTGGCGAGTGTTGACGATTATTTGCGCCACAGCTATGCAATTCGCCTCTGGGAACCTTATGCTAAAGCTTATACTTATTCGCCGATTTTTAGCAAGGAAATGAAGTATCCTTGTGAAAGTTCCGAAGAGTTGACGCTGCAAGTTGCCATTGAAGGTCAAAGGGAAATTAGGTTAGATATTGGAGAAGTTGCGGAGGTGTCGCAAGCGGAGGTTACTTTTAACGAAAAAGGGCAAATGACGAGCAGTTTGCTCAACAAACACAGCGATTTTCGTTCTTTGGAAAGCCACCACCAGGAGGTTTGTGTGGCGCATTTGAATCCGCCTGGGGTGTTGGGGATTGACAGGGTTTCGGTGAGTTTTGAGGTGGATGAGAAGCGGGTGTTGTTGGCTACGGTGCGGGATTTGGTGACTGGTAAGGTTTTGGTGGCGAAAGGGGCGATCGCCAAACTGCAATAATGATACAATTGTTATTAAGATAAGATTCGGCGATTGAAATCGCTTCTACACAAACAAAGTCCGCCTCCGCGGACTGAAGAATATCGATTTAAATCAAGTTTATGCTGCCATGAAGAAGCAACAAAATAAATTCAGCCACCTCACAGCAATTGAAAGAGTTTACCTGTCATTCCCGGCAAAAATTTTATTAGAGCAAAACTTGCTTCAAGGTAAAGTTTTAGATTTTGGGTGCGGCTTCGGTAGCGATGTTAAATTGTTGCAGCAAAAAGGCTTTGATATTGCAGGTTACGACTCTTATTATTTTCCTGAATTTCCCGAACATAAATTCGACACCATCATTTGCTTTTATGTTTTAAATGTCTTGTTTCCCGAAGAACAAGCGAATGTGCTGATGGAAGTGTCGCACCTATTGAAACCAGGAGGTAAAGCATATTTTGCCGTGAGAAGGGATATCAAAAAAGAAGGTTTTCGAGAACACTACGTCCACAAAAAACCTACCTATCAGTGCATTGTCAAACTTCCTTTTAAGTCACATCTCTTAAATGAGTCTTGCGAAATCTACGAATACGTGCATTACAACCATCAAAGAAATTCCACTAATAACTGCATATTCTGCAATCCGTACAAAAACCTAAATTTACTGACAGAATCAGCGACAGCCTATGCAATATTTGACGGTTATCCCGCCAGCAAAGGTCATGTTTTAATTGTTCCCAAACGTCACACTGCAAATTATTTTGAATTGCCGTTTCGAGAGCAATCGGCTTGCTGGTTTATGGCGAATAAGGTGCAAGAGATGTTAATTAAAGATTTTCATCCTGATGGTTTTAATGTGGGTATCAATATTAATAAAGATGCGGGTCAAAGTCGCAGTCACGCTGCGATTCATGTTATCCCCCGCTACAGGGGCGATGCGGATGGAAATAAAGGCGGTATTAGATATGTGATTCCTCAAGTTAAAAATAAAAATTAGGAATTTGTGAAAGATTTTTTTAACGCAGAGGCGCAGAGAACGCGGAGAGAGAAGAGATGGATTTATAATTTTTGTAAGGATTGTGATATTTGAGCAAAGGGTGAGCAAAATAGAGTTAAAATGTGTTTGCCAAGTCTCAAACTACACATTAGCAGTAATTTGGTGTTCTGTTTATGTCTAAGCGCAAAAAGCAAGAATGGCTCAAGGAAACTCTAGAGCTTAAAGAAGACCACAATTGGAAGTCAAAGCCTGGAACTCGCATCTTTGTCGCTGGAAGAGGTGCAGTCCGCTTTGATGTTCCTCAAGATTGGCATTTTGAACCGGATACAAAGTCGTTCCGGTTTACGGATAAGAAACCGCCGGATGATGATTGTTGTTTGGAGGTTTCGTTTAATTTGTTACCTCCTGGTAATTGGGGAGAATTTCCGCTGGTGCCGCTATTACAGAAAATAGTTGAAGATGATACCAGAAATCCGATCGATCCTGGGGATATTATCCAATTGAAGCGGCAAACTGCTCGGGTTGTTTGGACCCAATTTAAGTTTATCGACCCTCCCGAACAGCGGGAAGCTTATTCGAGAATCTGTATCGGATTGGGTTCTAATGTTCAGTGTTTGATTACTTTTGATTACTGGGTTGATGATGCTGAACGTTTGACTTCTGTCTGGGATACGGTGATGGATTCGTTAGTTCTGGGTTTGTTTATTAGTGACCCTCGAACGGGTTTTGCACGTCCAGATTAGAGATATGCAGGGTTGGAAGCTTCGGGTTTTGTGGCTGTGTATCCCTGAGTTCTTGAAGAAGTCGGGGATTTCAAATAATTGACGATCGCAAGTTTGATAGATTTAAGTCGATCTGCCGATCGTGAAATGCTATAATTATTAACAAGTTGTGCTTAGGGAGACTACGGAAATGCAGCTCGCACCATTTGAAAAAAAGATGTGGAAGAGTTTGCCACAAAACACACCAGATCGTGGCAGATTCGATCGCGATATCCACCAGCGCTACGACTTCAAAGAAACACCAATCGTTACCGAAATCAACCGTGAAAAGCTTCCCCGGTTTGTTGAATCATTAAAGCTTTCTAATTATATAGAAATGCGATCGTTTTACCAAAGAAGGGGTCGTTGGAATTCGACGATGAAATCCCGATTGATAGAGTCATTTATTCTCAATATTCCCGTACCCTCAATAATTCTGTACAAACAAGATTTCAAGCCTTATGAAGTCTTGGATGGTCAGCAACGAATCTCTGCTATTCAAGAGTTTTATGAAAACAAGCTCAAACTGACAGGGCTGGAAATTTTGCCTGAATTAAACGGACATACTTATAACCGACTTCCTCTAAAAATTAGAGCTAATATCGATCGACGCTCCATATCATCAATAGCAATTCTTGCCGAATTAACCTCTAATCCTGAAGCAGACAAGTTCCTCAAACAGAAAACTTTTGAACGTCTAAATACTGGCAGATTAAACTTCAGCCAACAGGAAATGAGAAACATTTTGTATGCTGGAAAGTTCAATGAACTGTTGCTAAAATTAGCGCGCCATCCCATATTTGCTGAAGCTTGGGGAATTCCGACAGATAATAACAGCGGGGAGTTAGAGAAAAACAGTATTTATGAAAACATGGAAGATGCTGAATTAGTTTTGCGTTTTTTTGCCCTAAGGAATATAGAACATTATCAACTGGAAATGCCCGATTTTTTAGATTTATATATGACAAAAACTTGGAAACTTACCAACTTCGATATAAAATTTCTGGAAGATAATTTTATAGAAACTCTTAAACTAGCACATAAAGTTTACGGAAAGTATTTATTTAAGCCGTTCGATCCTCAATCTCAAACTTGGTCTCAACAATCCAATCGCTCCTATTATGATGTGACTATGCTTGGTTTTAGCAAGCGGTTACCTGATGCCCAGAAGTTTTTTTCTAAAAAATTGCAAAATCGAGTTATTGAAGAAACAAAAAACCTCTTTAACAAACCGGAAGCTCGTTTTTTGACAGGAGGTGGAACAACTAAAGCAGAGATTCAAGAGCGGCTCGGAATATTTGACGAAATGCTTTCACAAGTTATCGGAGAGTAACTTGCGATGTTTGAGGAGATGATCGAGAAAGCTAGTGTCAAAATTTCAACCGTTCGTGCCATAATCAAGACTAATCATCGACTTAGAAGCATCGTATTTCGAGACAGTTTAAATAAACAGAAGTTGGAAGAAAATCCTGAATTTACCGCATTAATGGAGGTAATCTCTACCGAAAAGGAGTGGGAAATTTACGATCGCTCTGCTGTGGTAACTAGATTGTATGCTATTTACGAGCGCTTCGTTGAGGATTTAATTTCGGATTGGCTGCGACTTCTGCCGGATTTGGTTCCGCGCTATTCAGACTTGGAAGAAAAAATCCAAAATACCCACCGAGAGGGTATAGGGCGTTTGTTGATTGACATCAAAAAGAATAGGTTTCAACATCTTTCAGTTGAGAAAGTAGTGCAAGGATTATCCTGCGGCATTACTGACACTGGAAAATACGAGCTACTTCCTGATGCTTTTCTATTGCACGAGGGCTCTCCAGAACTTATGGTGATAATTTTATCTAATGCAAGAAACAAGCTAATACGCGATTTCTAAAATTATCAAAATTAGAAAAGCCATACCCTTGTC
>NZ_JAEQCE010000009.1:0-63007 GCF_020738665.1 Microcoleus sp. PH2017_08_TRC_O_A | reverse complement strand
AGCCGACTCCCTTGGGTGAAGCAGGAAGCAGACCCTTCAAGAGCAATCTTGATTGAATAGTGAGACTTGAGAAAGTTTAGCTAAGTTTTGTGTAGCAGCAACCTCAATCAGGGTTATGTGGCTTCGTGAGTTATTGCCTCAATCCCAAATGCCCGAATCCCTCCGATCCAGCCAACTCTGGTAAATCCGCGTGCATCCACTGCGGGTCTGAACTTTTGTTGCAAGGTAGATATCGGCTAGTCGCGCCTCTCGGAGGCGGTGGCTTTGGCAGAACATTTGAAGTGGACGACAACGGCGCCCGAAGAGTGCTCAAAGTCCTGCTGAAAGAACATCCCAAAGCTGTAGAACTGTTTAAGCAAGAAGCCGACGTATTGGTCAGGCTGAGACATCCAGGTATTCCAAAGGTCGATCGCGACGGTTATTTTACATTTTCGCCAGCTCACAGCACAGAGTCTTTTCACTGTCTGGTGATGGAGAAAATTGCTGGGGCCAATTTGCAAGACTGGCTGAAACATCGGGGCCGCCCGATCAGTCAAGAACAAGCTCTGAACTGGCTCAAACAACTGTCGGAAATTTTAGACCAAGTTCACCGACTCAACTATTTTCATCGGGATATCAAGCCGCACAATATTATGTGCAAGCCGAACGGGCAGCTAGTGCTCATTGACTTCGGGACTGCTCGGGAAGTGTCGGCGACTTATTTCGCTAAGGTGGGCCAGGGGCAAAATGTCACTGGTATTGTTTCCCCTGGCTATACCCCGCCCGAACAAACTAATGGCAAGGCTGTTCCGCAGTCGGATTTTTTTGCTCTGGGGCGCACTTTTGTTTATTTGTTGACTGGGAAGCCACCGACTGCGTTCCCAGAGAACCCCCGCACGGGCAGATTAATGTGGCGCAAAGGAGCTCCTCAGGTTTCCGACCCCTTGGCTAATGTCATCGATTACCTGATGGCGCCTTTTCCCGGAAATCGACCTCAAAGTCCGCAGATGGTTTTGCAGTGCTTGGAGGAAATTAATCTTGACGGTGCGGAAACTCAGTTACCAACTCAGTTGCCGACGACGGGACAAACTAAAATTCGCGGAACTTCCGGGGTGTCTGGGGCGACGAAGCAGACTTCCATCAACCGCCTCAAACCTCTGAATTCTGGTGGCTTGAACCAGTCGGAGCAAGAGGTTTTAGATTGGAAAAAGAAGTTGGTGGCGGGCGCTGCTGTTTTGATGCTGGGTATTGGCGCGTCTCAAATTTATGGTTCGATGCGTTACGGGGTGTTTCCGGCAAATCCGTTGTGGCTGCTTTCTAGTTTGCCTAGCAGTCAGTTTTTGCAAAGAAGTTTGGATAATGTCGGAAGTGTAAATGCGATCGCCCTGTCGCCGGACGGTCAAACTTTGGTCAGCGCCAGCTTTGGGACGATTAGAATTTGGAATCTGAAGACGGGACGCCTGGTGCGGACTCTGAATCCGGTGCATTCTAAAAAATCGGTTAGCACGCTAGCGGTGAGCCCGGACAATTCGACTTTGGCCAGCGGCGGCAATGACAATAATGTGATTTTGTGGGATTTGAAGACGGGGCGGCGGGTGCGGACAATTCCTGCTCACAAAGCCCCTGTCAACGCGATCGCCTTCAGCAGCGACGGTCAAAATCTGGCTAGCGGGAGCGATGACAAAACTGTTCGCTTGTGGAATGTCAGAACCGGCAGCAGGTTGCTGACTTTGACCGGTCACACCGGAGGAGTAAACGCGATCGCTTTGAGCCGGGACGGTCAAACTCTCGCTAGTGGCAGTGAGGACAAGACTGTGCGTTTGTGGAATCTTGACACCGGAGAAGTCAGAAGAATTATCACTGGCCACGGGGGTGCGGTTAATGCTGTGGCTTTTAGCCCGAACGGTCAAGTTGTGGCTAGCGCTAGCAGCGACAATACGATCCGTTTGTCGAACGTGCAAGACGGGAAGCGCACTCGCACTTTTAAAGGCCATTCGAGCTGGGTGAGGACGATCGCCTTTAGTCCCGACAGTCGCACTTTGATCAGTGGGGGCGGAGATATTATAGTGTGGGATTTGAAGACGGGGAAAGAAAGAAACACTCTTTCTGGTCACGGCCAGTTTGTGAATTCTGTGGCTATTTCTAGAGATAACAAGACTTTGGTCAGCGGCAGTCCCGATCGCACGATTAAGATTTGGCGAATGCCTTAGTCAGTTGTTATTGGTTATTAGTTATTGGTTATTAGTTATTTGTGATTAGAAGAGTGCAAATAACTAATAATCAAGTAGCAATTATATCATCTCTGGTGAATTAACCATCATATAATTGAAGGGTATTTTCAGCTTTTCCCCTATCTTTAAACAGAGAAGAAATCTTCAGTGCCGATGAAATTGGGAGGAACGCCTGTCAAAAATGCTAAAACTTCACCGCTGCTGGCTACTCCAATTAATGTGCCGTTCATTCCAGCAGAAATTGATAGTTGTCCGAAGGTCAAACCATTAATTAATTGAATGGTATCTTGGCCGTTGGCAAAATCAGAGATGGTATCAATTCCCAACCCCGTACCTAAAACAAATACATCGTTGCCCAAGCCGCCGACGAGATTATCGTTGCCCAAACCGCCGTTGAGGGTGTCAAAACCTTTGCCGCCAGACAGGATATCGTTGCCGTCGCCGCCATTTAAGACATCATTAGCCCGCAAACCGGTCAGCACGTCATCACCTTCCAAACCGTTGATGATATCGTTGCCACTTGTGCCAGTCAGGTTGTCGTTGCCGAGAGTGCCGTTGATGACGTTTGGAGTGCTGCTGGTGTCAGCAACAAAAATGTCGTCTGTATTGTTAGTATCCCCCGGCACTACGTTGGAGGGAGATGCATAAAACGCCACAAACCGCCCGTCGGCTGAGATGGAGGGATTACCTCCCTCCTCCGGATAGCCTGCTGAGTCAAAAGAGACGTTGGTGGTGGTATTGGTGAGCGTGTCCCGCACGAAGATGTCGAAGGTCTTGGTACCCACTATGTTGAAGACACCAGATTCAAACGCCACAAACCGCCCGTCGGCTGAGGTGGAGGGGTTGTCGGAGCGAAAGTTCCTCTGATTGCCTGCTGAATCTACAGAGACGCGGGTGGTGGTATTGGTGAGCGTGTCCCGCACGAAGATGTCTCCGCTACTGTTAGTATCCCCCGGCACGAGGTTGGAGGTAAAAGACTCAAACGCCACAAACCTCCCGTCGGGTGAGATGGAGGGGGTTTGGGAGACACTGTTCCCCTGATTGCCTGCTGAGTCTACAGAGACGCGGGTGGTGGTATTGGTGAGCCTGTCCCGCACAAAGATGTCTGTGTAACCGTTGGTATCCCCCGGCACGAGGTTGGAGGCACTAGAATCAAACGCCACAAACCGTCCGTCGGCTGAGATGGAGGGGAAGTTGAAGAAGCTCCTACTACCATACTGCTGATTGCCTGCTGAGTCTACAGAGACGCGGGTGGTGGTATTGGTGAGCGTGTCCCGCACAAAGATGTCTCCGCTACTGTTAGTATCCCCCGGCACGAGGTTGGAGGCATCAGAATAAAACGCCACAAACCGCCCGTCGGCTGAGATGGAGGGGCGGCCGGAGGCATCGTTCGCCTGATTGCCTGCTGAGTCTACTGACACGCGGGTGGTGGTATTGGTGAGCGTGTCCCGCACGAAGATGTCGTCTGTATTGTTAGTATCCCCCGGCACGAGGTTGGAGGCAGCAGAAGAAAACGTCACAAACCGCCCGTCGGCTGAGATGGAGGGGCGGCGGGAGTTACGGTTCCCCTGATTGCCTGCTGAGTCTACAGAGACGTTGGTGGTGGTATTGGTGAGCGTGTCCCGCACGAAGATGTTGTTGTTATTGTTAGTATCCCCCGGCACGAGGTTGGAGGCAGCAGAAGTAAACGCCACAAACCGACCATTGGCTGAGATGGAGGGGCTGTAGGAGTCATTGTTCGCTTGATTGCCTGCTGAGTCTACAGAAACGCGAGTAATTGTCATAAGCCCTCACATTTAAAAGTACAAGTTTGGATTTGCCCTTTATCTACATGAGCTAATAACTAATTCCTCGCCCGTTTTTGGCAAATTCATCAACTGTTTGCTGGGACAATTCGTGAACGGCCATTGCTTGCAATACGTCCAAAGGTAATGTCAAATGATGAGCGCCGGCTAATAAAGTCTTTACCGCTTCTTCCGGCGATTTAATGCTGGCTGCCAAAATCTCTGTATTCGTTCTCTGCAAAACATTTGCCATATCCCGCACTAAAGCAAAACCGTCTCCGAGGAGTCTGGTGGCGCGATTCACGTAGGCGATCGCATATTTGGCGCCGGCTTCTGTGGCAACAACGGCCTGGGCTGCACTGTAAATAGCCGTCACTGCACAAGGAATTTCCGGCGACAAATGGGCTACTGCTTGGAAGCCCGCCGCCGTTGCTGGAACTTTCAAAACTGTCTGTTGTCCAATTAATCCAAAAGCTGCCTTTCCTTCTACTACCATGCCATCAAAATCAGATGCTGTTAGCTGATAATAGACTTCCCCGGAAATCAGTTGTGCCAGTTGTTTTAGTGTCTCTTCAGGAGATAGCTCGCTTTTTGCCAAAAGTGTGGGATTAGTAGTAATTCCCGCTATCCACCCGAACTTGCTCGCCCGTATGGCTTCCGCTACAATTGCTGTATCAACATAAATCGCCATCGGCTCTACACCTTCAGTTTCTTAATATTTTCCAGACCCTTGCTTTCAGCTTGAGAGCGATCGCAGTCAAATTAATTGTTAAGCTTTAACCATATCAGAATTTCGGAAATATTACTGTTAAGTAAATATAACAATTCAGTGATGTGCATCACTGGCAGTGTGTGAGTTAGGAATGCTTCAACAGTTGACAGTTGACAGTTGACAGTTGACAGTTGACAGTTTAAGAGCGACCTCTACCTAGAAGGAAGAGGATTGGAGTAATGAATAGCGTGATTTTAATTTCTCCCGGGCGGGCGGGCTTTCAACCAATTCTGTCTGGTAATATCGTGCCTGCGGTCACGAGCGCAATGAAATTAGTTTGTATGGAGGACTCGCATTCCTCACTCAAAACCGGATCGCGGTTATTTTATCGGAAAATACGAGGTATTAATTCAACAGGACTTACCCAAAAAGAATGGGTTTCTGAGGGAAAGTGCATAAGTGCTGTTGAAGATATCTGATAACTGAACTCAAAACTTTCAAGTCTCTTGGTAACTGCGATTCTCGGGGACTGAAAAATTTACTTCCCAAATCCCGGATACAGATAAGTTGTATTTGTAGTCATGGTTATGTATCTAATCACTCAAGGAGGTGACTCAGAAATGACTGAAAAAGAAAATCAGCACCCACAAATCAGATTTGAGGCGTCTTCTGAACCAGCCCAATCGCAAAAAGCACCAGCAACCGCTGACGAATTTTCGGCAAATGTTCAGTCTGAAAATGCGTTTCAACTTATTCAAAATATCCAACAAGACAATTTAAAAGCTCTAGAACGTTTCTTGATGGCGAGCATAGATTGGAAGATTTCAGAATTTTCTAAACGCAAGTAATTTAGGGAGCGCTACCGCAACTGGCGAGTTCTGAGTTGTGAGTTGCGTTGGCAATTTTGTTTGACTCAAAACTGACAACTCTTGAACTTAAATAATTTGCTGTTCTTGATAAACAACCCCGTTTGTAGTGAGGACTTTAGTCCTATTTTTAAGGGCTAAAATCTTGAACGCAGCGCTCATAACTTTTATTTTATTACTCTTGAAAAAGTGCTTGGATAAGCTGCTATTTTGGTGTCAGATTATTATGTAAGCATTTTTTTTAAGTGCTGTACTCAGATCCAGGTATGTAGTTGCGCTTCAGCGCTCTTTCTTTATATCTATGAAAGAGCGCTGAAGCGCAACTACGTACCTTGAAAAATGTTCGACTATTTAATATTTTCCGAACCAACGGCCTCTGAAATTGAATTAAATCCTTTTTCTTCTAACTTTTGCAGCAAGCCTGCCAAAATTCGGCGTACCATCCAAGGCCCTTCGTAAACCCAACCTGTGTAAACTTGAATTAAACTCGCACCGGCGGCAATTTTTTCCCAAGCATCTTCGGCGGTGAAAATGCCGCCTACTCCAATTATTGGTAATTCGCCTTTGGTATATTGCCAGATAAATCTGATTACTTCTGTCGATCGCACTTGCACTGGTATTCCGCTAATTCCGCCCGCTTCTTCGGCGATGGGTTTGCCTGTTTCTGGCAAGATTTGGGTTTTCAATCCGTCGCGGCGGATCGTGGTGTTGGTGGCGATAATTCCTGCTAGTTGGTAGGTTTTTGCTAAGTCGAGGATGGATGCGATCGCCTCTGGTTCCAAATCCGGCGCAATCTTGACTAAAATTGGCTTGATTCCCCGATTTTCTTGTTGCAAAGTTTCCAAAATTGTGCTAAGCCCAGCAGCATCTTGGAGCGATCGCAATCCAGGCGTATTGGGAGAGGAAACGTTGACTACAAAATAGTCGCCCCAATCTTTGAGCAGCTTAAAACTCTCCAAATAATCGGCTGCGGCCAGCTCTAACGGTGTTACCTTAGATTTACCAAGATTGATGCCCAAGGGGAAAGGAGGCTCAGGCATGGGGCGCGAGCCGTCTAATTTTAACTTTTTCTGTGCTTCCTGAAACCGGGCTGCCATTGCCGCGGCTCCTTGATTGTTAAATCCCATGCGGTTGAGGGCTGCACTGTCAGCAGACAAGCGAAACAACCGAGGTTGGGGATTTCCCGGCTGCGCTTGGGAGGTGACTGTACCGAGTTCGGCAAAGCCAAAGCCAAAATTTGCCCAAATGTCCGCAGCTACACCATTTTTATCAAATCCTGCCGCTAAGCCGACAGGATTTTTAAAGCTCAGTCCCCACTTCGATTGTTCGAGGCGAGAATCTTGGACTCCCAAAGATTTCTGCAATCGAGAGAGCATTTGACTGGTGGCAGGATTAGACTGGGTTCGGGCTGCTATTTCTAGAACTTGAAGAGTGCGGTTGTGCAGCCACTCGGCATCGGTTTTCAATACTGAAAACAACAGCGGGCGCACACCTAATTGATAAATATCCAATGACTTGTCCTGGGGCTATTGACAAATGAGAAATCAGAAGGGAAATAAAAATAGTCAGCAGGAGACTGGAAAGGGGGAGCATCTCAGTTTTGCCTTGATAGTGCTGTCCCCGCTCGCTTGCGGTTATAACCAAGCGAGCCGGGACAGCACTATATATATACAATAAAATGCTTTTTATAAAAATGAGCTACTCCCCTGGGAAGGTGAGATTTTTACTTTTACTGCGATCGACCGGATCGACATTTTAGATTGAAGCATAATTTAGACGACTATATTATAGGTTGATTCTTTTCCATTTTAAATTTTGAAATTTTTAAGTTTGTAAGTTGAAATTGGACAAAGGTGTGGGGAATCTGGGACATGGGGCAGGAGCAAAGAGCGAAGGATTTAGACGAACAAATCGCGGGGCTGGAGCGCGTGCTCCAAACTCTCCGAGAAGAGGAGAATGTGGAAGTGCTGCTGGAGACGGCACTCGGTTACTTGCAAGCGGAATTTGACTGGCGGTTGATTTGGATCGGGTTGTACGATCGACAGGCGCACCGATTGTTAGGGAAAGGCGGCATGACTCCTAATGGCGACTTGTCTTTTCTCAAACAGCGGTTTTCCCTGACTCCGGGGGATTTGCTGGAACAAGTGGTGATTCAGCTCCGGCCCGTGGGAGTCCCGGATTTGCGATCGGAAAACAGGGCCGGAGAATGGCGCAAAGCGGCTCAAACTTACAATATTCAAGGCACGACTCTGTTTCCGTTGCGCTACAAAGATCGCTGCTACGGCGTAATTTTGCTGGGGACAGACGTGTGGGGTTCTGCGCCAAATGCGGCAGAAAAAACGCAGTTGGCGATCGTATTTGGAGCACTGGCAACTGCTCTTTATCAAATAGAAAAAGATTGGCAGCGACAACAGGTCAAACGCCCGGATGAGTCTCTGTTAGCACTGATTTCGCAGTTGCGGGAATTGCGATCGCTCGACCAATATTTGCAAGCGGTAGTCGAACAAGCCCATGAATTTATTGAGCCGACGCGCACTAATGTTTATTGGTTCGAGCGAGAGCGACGCTATTTTTGGCGCCGAGTTAGCAACCGCCAAATTGCTCCTGGTTTGGGCCAGATCCGACCGGCTTCGGGCATTACTGTGCAAGACTTGGGCGAATTTTATCAGGCTTTAGCGGCCCAACAAATAGTTTGGATCGGTGAATCTCACAGTTCTCTGAAAACTGAGCTGACGGGGCGGTTGATGCAGCAAATTCGCGCTCGCTCTCTGTTGGCGGCGCCGATTGTTTTGGAAGGGGAATTGTTGGGATTTTTGGCAGTGGAAGCTGGCGAGCCGCGGATTTGGCAAGACAATGAAAAACAGTACCTGCGGGGAGCGGCGCAATTAGTGGCTCTGACGGCTCCTCTGTCGGAAATGGAGGAGAGGATTGAGCAAACACAGCTCGATCGAGATTTAACTGCCGGAATAGCTCGCGCCATCTACAGCGATGCTGACTGGGAGGCGACTTTGAAAAATACGGCGGAGCAGTTGTGCTCTCGGCTCAAGTGCGAATACTTTTTGCTGTTGTTGTACAGGGAAGAACAAAATCGCTTTGAAATTGTCTCCCAAAATCTGCCCCGCAACCGCAGACAAGTACCGTCGCCACTCAACGCCCTTGATGTGGCTGATGTGGGGCTGCTGCAAGAAAGCGCGGAACCTCTGGCGATCGAAAATTGGGAGGAAGACGGGCGGTTGGGCGCTTGGCGGGAAGTGCTGGCGGAAGCGGGGGTGCGATCGCTTTTGGCATCGAGCACTCGCACAAAACAGTCCGAGGGAGAAAACCCCAGTCGAAAATCGAAAATCGAAAATCGAAAATCGATCGAGGGTTTGCTGGTTGTCGGGCACAGCGCAACTCGCACTTGGAGGCGATCGGAGCGAGAATTAGTTCGAGTAGTCAGCCAACAGTTAGGATTGATTCTGCACTCCTGGCAGCAGAGTTCGGAAATTGACAAATATCAGGAATTTGAGCGATCGATCAAATCGGGTTTAGCGCTGTTGCAGCATTCGGGCGAGCCGCAATCTCCACAACAGAAATCTGTTGCTTCGCCGAATATGTTCCCAGAGTTGCCGCTGCAAAAGCTCGATCGTCATTTTGCCGAACACGTTTCCCAGACAATTGCCTGTCCTTTAGTGGCAGTAATTACTTGGAATCCCGGCTACGAGGCAGCTTCAATCTCCGCCGCAGTAGCTGCCAATCCCGTATTTGCCCTGAATCCCGAGGCGCTGATTCCTGTCCAAACAGACGCTTTGATCCAACAAACCCTGGCGGCAGGAGGCGTGCTGCAACAGAGTATGAGCCAAGTGCTGCTGGCGACAAAGCGGTGGCTGCGGAGTCCAGGAATTGGCGAAATTATGACAGTGGCGCTGCGGAGTGCCCCAGAACACGCTCCCTTGGGCATTGTGGTGGTGGCGGACGCTCCGGGCCGCCAGTGGTCGGAGTTGTCGGTGAATTTGCTGAGTTCGATGGCATCTCAGTTGGCTTGGCGGCGCAGGTATGTGGCAGTGCAATCGGCGCAGGAGTCGCAGCGATTGGATCTGGAGATGCTCAACTGGTACAAGCAGCGCCGTTTCGAGGATTTTTACCGCACTGTGGCAGCGGGCCTCAAGGAGTTGGGAGAGTTGAGCCAGTCGATTTTGCAGTCGGCGAAGGAACAAAAGGATGCTCTGAAAACCTTGCGCTACCAACAGGTTTTGCGGCAAATTGGCAATGCTTTGGGGTCAATTCATTTGGTGCTGAAACAGGAACAGTGGCGGCCGCAATTCGGACAAGATGCGGTGCCTGTGAGCGCTTGGCTGAGGCGATCGCTCGATCGCACGGCCCCCCTGGTCAAACAGTCGGGAATCTTGCTGGAAGTGAACAGAGAGACCGCTGTGTCGCTGCCTGCGGGTAAGACTTTGGGAGTTCGCGGAGATAGCATCAAGCTGGATTTGATCCTGTGCGAGTTGCTGGCGATGGCTTGCAGGCGTTCTGGAGCTGGCGATAAGATTGAGATTCGCTCTCAACTTTTGGGGGAAGAATGGCTAGAATTATCTGTGATTGATAGTGGCGAGTGCGATCGACAGTTACTTGCCGGCTTCAACGGCGGTTTTCACGGCGATATATTGGCCGTTACGTCAAATAGGTCGATCGGGCAAAATCTCTTAATTTGTCAGCGAGCAGTACGTTTAATGGGGGGAGACTTTTCCTTAGAAATCTTAGAAAATAACTTAATTGTCGCCCGCTTAGTCCTACCTCTAGCAGGTTCGTAGTCAGGACTTCAGTCCTTCTTCCAGGTTCGTAGTGAGGACTTCAGTCCGCATCCATAAATCTCAACTTAAATCCTCACCACTAAAACCTGCATCAAGAAATGGATGATTAACATCCAAACTATTGAAAACCCTCTGCTTAAACCGAAGGACTAGCAGTTTCCACCACATCAGAACTAGGGAAAAACTTGTCAGTAATCCAAGCAGTTAAAATATGAGAAAGCAATCCCATCGGCCCAGCAAACAAACACAAAGCCAAAGAATGAACAGTCCAAACACCCGTCCGTTGTCCTTCCAAATAAATCCAGCGTCCCACAAACAAATCCATCACTAAAAAATGAATCCATCCCGTAGCAGCCGCCGTTTCCTCCCCCAGAAACTTAGCAATATCTGCCAACTTAGGATTGGACAAAGCAGCCGCATTTTCTGGAGTCAGACTGCTACCAAACAAATATATGTACAAGACGGCGAGCACGGCAAACGGAATAAAGGAATTCATCACTTTGCGGGTGATTCCCCAGTTGGGCAATAAAATCATAATTGCCCAGAAAGGCAAAACGAACACATTACCTACATCGAAAATTAGTTCTGGCGTCATAGTCGGCTGTTGGCTCCTGTAAATGAATGCAATAAAAGATGTTGTTACGATTACTTTACACAATTTTTGCTAACATTTCTCAAAATCCGCAAAAATCCGATTCACAAATTAGACATAATTGCTAGATTTACGGGAAATGTAAGATTTACACGTGCAGGTACAGGTATGTAGTTGCGCTTGAGCGCTCTTTCATATAATAAAGAAAGAGCGCTGAAGCGCAACTACGTACCTCAAGAACAGGTATGTAGTTGCGCTTGAGCGCTCTTTCATATAATAAAGAAAGAGCGCTCAAGCGCAACTACGTACCTTAAGAACTAACAGGTAAAACCTATGACAACAAATTATAATAACTTTCCCGATTGGTGCAAGCACAAAGATAATCTCTCTCCCGGCGCCAAACATACCGTAGAAATACTGTTGCAAATATCAGATACTACCGAGTGCGATCGAGCTAACGAAGTGCTTGCTAATACAACAGAAATAAATCTTAAACTTGCTCAACTTACCGATATCAGTCCCCTGTCATCTTTCACTCAACTTACTAATCTAAATCTTAGTAGCAATCAAATATCTGACCTCGCTCCCCTGAAATCTTTAACCAACCTGAAAACTCTGATAATAGATGTCAATCAAATATCAGACATCAGTCCGCTTTTATCTCTAACAAATCTGACTAAACTCGTTCTCGATACCAATCAAATATCAGACATCAGTCCCCTGGCGCGTCTAACTAATCTTGTCGAACTTGTCTTGTTTGATAACAAAATTTCTGACATCAGTCCCGTGAAAACTTTAACCAACTTAAAGGCGCTGATTCTGTACAAAAATCAAATATCAGATATCGCTCCTCTGTCAAATTTAACTGAACTTCAGACACTCTACCTTTACAAAAATCAAATATCGGATATCAGTCCGCTGGCTGCTTTGAAAAATCTCACTACGCTGTTTCTATTCGAGAATCAAATATCTGACTTAACTCCGCTGAAAGCTTTGACTAAATTAAATAAACTGGTTTTGTTTGAAAATAAAATATCTGATGTTAGTCCTTTGGCAGGTTTGACTAATTTAGTTGAGCTGAACCTTGGCAACAATCAAATTTCAGACATTACTCCGCTGAAATCATTAACTAATTTGACTCAACTTTATTTGTTCAATAATCCGATTGCTGATATCAGCGCGGTGCAAGCTTTGAATAATTTGTTTGTACTCGACTTGTACAACAATCAAATTTCCGATATCAGTCCACTGCAATCTTTGCAAAAGCTAACGACGCTTGACTTGCGCGGAAATTCGATTGTAAATAAGATTTGCCCGGTGACTCCTGAATCAATCTGTCGGTTTTAATTGTTAAGGCGGTGGCGAAATCTGGGTGGGTATGATAAGCTATCGAACGTCGGTATCAGGAGAAAGTTATGAGCGGACATGATGCTTTGATGTTAGGAATGCTGCTGTTGCCCGGTTTGGCTTTGTCGATCGCAGTTATGGGCGCTTTTGCCGCTGGTGGATAAAGTGTTCGTAGTGAGAACTTTAGTCCTATTTAAAATTATAAGAGGACTAAAGTCCTTACTACGAACCTGTGGCGGCTGGGTTTACAAAAATTGTGCTGTGATGTCGGAATTGACTAGGGTATTCGCGCACAAAATACCCGATGCTGCGACGGCGGGAACCCCGATTCCGGGCATGGTGCTGTCTCCCACCCGATATAAGCCTTTGACTGGTGTTTGCGGCCCCGGAAAGGTGCCTTTGCCGGCGGCGATTGCAGGCCCGTAGGTTCCTTGATAGCGGTGCAAAAATCGGGCGTGGGTTAGCGGTGTGCCGATCGACTCCAGGACTATTCGCGATCGCAAATCCGGTATAATTTTTTCTAAAGCTTTGAACAGAGATTGCGATCGCTCTTGTTTCCTTTCCTGATAACCGCCGCCATACTCCCAGCCTGCGTAAGGTTCCAATGTATAGGCGTGAATCGCGTGATGTCCCGGCGGTGCAAGAGTTGCATCCCACACAGTCGGAATCGAAATCATGCAGGTATTTCCGGGTACTGTAATGTCAACCTTGCTGTCATGAACGACGACGTGGTGGCCGGTCAAGCCTTCGATTCCTTCGGCTTTAATGCCTAAATGCAGGTGCATGAAACTGTCTACGGCGGGCATCGATAAGGCAGTTTTTCGGTAACTTTCCGGCAAATCTTCAGGGCGCAGTAATTTTGTATAAGTATCCCAAACTGTAGCATTTGAAATCACAATTGGGGCGCGGATTGTTTCGCCATTTTGCAAGCGAACTCCCGTAGTTTTGCCAGATTCAACTAATATTTGCTCGACGGGTGTTCCCAATCGCAATTTTCCACCCCAGCGCTGCAAGCCTCGAACTAAAGCATCGACGATCGCACCGCTGCCACCTACAGGATACTCGATCGCCGATCGCGATCGTTCGCCAATCATAAAAGCGATCTCTGGCGCGACGGTTCCATGCGCTTTCAAGCCCGATAGCAAGAAGCACTCCAAATCGATCAAACGCCTCACCCAAGGATCTTGCACGTCCCTATCCATTAATGTACCAGCCGAACTGGCGATCGCACCTAATGACGGCAAAAGCTTCAGCAAAGCAGGCGAGTAGCGAGACAGCAACACGGGTATCAACTGCCAGTCGGATCTCAGTGCTAAAGCCGGAATTCCCCGCAAACCTTCATACAAAACTAATAAATTTTGTTGAAATTGCTGCAATTCTATAGCGCCTTGCGGTGCGAATTTAGCTACAGCATCTAAGTAATTTCTCGCATCAGCATAAACTGGCAAAGTTCCCTCAGGAAAATGGTAATGCCCCAGGGGATCGTAGGCAATAGCTGCGATCGATTCCTCCAAAATATTCAAGACTTGCCGCAAAGGATTCAGCGACTGGGGGTCACTCAAACCGCAATAAAAAGAAGGCCCCGAATCAAAATGAAATCCCCGGCGCGAAAAGCTGTGAGCAGCCCCCCCCGCTATGGTGTGGCTCTCGCAGACGAGTACCCCTTTGCCGTAGCGAGCCAGCATCGCACCCGCCACTAAGCCGCCAATACCGCTGCCAATTACGATCGCATCAAAGTCTTGCATTTATCAAATGTGGTATGATTTTATTATTTATCGCTGACTCTTGACTCGCCCAAAAACGGGTACAAGTCCCCGACTTAAGTCGTGGAGATACTAAGATTTTACACTCCTGTTCGGGTTCCTTTGATTCAATGTGAGAGTAAATCTAAAATCTAAAATCTAAAATCTAAAATCTAAAATCGACTAATAGGGTATTTTTTGGGAGAGGAAAACTATGCAATCTTTATCTATTTTAGATGAAGTTGTTCGCGAATTTGAACAAGATCTCAATCTTTCGCGCATTAAAAAAATCATATTTTTTGCTTGTAAAGAAAGTTGGGAAAACGATCCGGCAAAACTCGCCAGCGCAGATGTAGGAAAGTTGATCGAAGAAATCTGTGCTAAATACAGCAGGTTAGAAGATATTGAAACAGTTTTAAACAATATCGTTGCCAAGGTTAACAAAAAAACCGAGTACGCCTTAGTCGCAGATAAAATCGTCTGCCAACTGAGCAGGCTTTACGAGTACCAAGATTTTACCAAATTAGAAACAAATATATCTAATTTTGGTGGTCACGAAGCACCTGCATTTGATGACCACTTCAATTCGCAACTGCCCGCAGGAGAGTCGCTAGAAAGAGACGCCGGAAATTTGTTTGATGTCCGACAAAAAATTGTACAGCAAACCAATCCGCTGAGAGCAAAAATCCTCATTTTTTCTACTCTTTATCACGACTTCACTTTTAGCGAGCGCGATTGGCTGCTGCTTAAAACCCAAGAACTTGACAAGCTGCTGCGACAACTATTTAATGTCTGTGGCAGCCTGGCAGAACTCGAATCTAATTTGTACGGAACTGCGGGCAAACTCGACAACACCGACGAATGCGACCAAGCAGCTAGCGTGATCATCAAAGCAATGAATCCTTGTTACGCAAAATTGCAACAGGAAGAACGCGATATAGCCGAAGATTCGGTTAGCGAAGATTCGTCTACCGAAGACTACGATCAGACGCATTTAAACAACAGTTTTTATGAAGATATTGTCCCGGTTGACAGGCGCAACGAATATTTTGAACCTGGGGATATTACTCAGATCATTCAAGCTGCTCCGGCTCACTATCATTATGACCCCCAGAAGAGTTACTTAGTGCCTGCTCCGGTAGAAAATATACAGTTTAAAGACTCAAAAACCAGCAGCAATAATGCCACTGCTGATGTCAGACAGGAATTGGTAGAAACAGACGAAGTTGCAGAAATGCCGACCATTGTCGAAAGTGTAGAACCAGCCGCTCCTGTTACTATCAATATTACCGATTCCATCAAACGCAAGTTGGGATTGGAAGAGGAAATGAAAGGCTTAGTCAGCCAAAGTGCTAACTTCACAACGGCGCAAATAGAACAAATATTCAGCGACTTAGAAGCTGCTATGAACGGAAAATTTTCTACAGAAAGTGCCGAGGAGCGTTTGTATTGGAAATATAAAAATCTCAGAAATTATGTAGCAAAAGTTCAGGGATTTACTGACAAATTAATGAAAATGCTGAGCGAAGTTGAGTCAAAAGAAAGCGGGGGTTCTCCTGCTGAAATCCAGGAGAATATTGCCGAAAATAGTTCAGCAACAGAGCCACAAAACTCTAGCCACAAACCAAATCAGTATCAGCTTGTGGAAATGGCAAAACAAGGCAAACCAAAGGCGATCGCCATTTTGATCAATCAATTGCTACAACCCAGGGGAATTACTGCCACAGCGGGATTTAAAGAGGGTTGGCTCCACGTCATTCTGGAGTCTGCCGAAGTCCCAAGCCAACAGGATACAGCTACATACATTTACAAAAAACTGGGTACTTTAAAATCACCATCTCTGACTCATGTAAAAATTCACGGGCGTCAGTTAGGCAACAAAACAGTCGATTGGACTCAAGAATTTGTGAATAAAACTAATTAAATTCCCAGATACAAATTTGGGGTTGCACAAACTTTCGTCCTTCTTTAAGAGACTATAACTACCATCAATCTCTAAATAGCAAGTAGAGTTTCTCAATAATTAACAACAAAACAACATGAATGCTAGCGAAATTTTAAGGCGATATACATCAGGAGAACTTGATTTTCAAGGTATGAATCTGAGAGGCGTTCATCTGAGCGGTGCAGATTTAATTGGCGTCAATTTAAGCAGTGCTGATCTCTGGGGTGCCAACTTAACGATGTCATACCTGAACAGAATTAACCTTCAGCGTGCAAATTTAACTAATGCCAAGTTTTCGGGTGCTAACTTAAATCAGGCAAACTTAAGCGGAGCAAATTTGTCTGATTCCGACTTCCACGGAGCTAGTTTGCAAGGTGTAGATTTTCGCAAAGCCAACATTTCTTTGGCAGTTTTTATCGATGCAAATTTGACTGATGCAGATATGCGAGGCGTCAATTTGCAAGGTGCAGATTTACGCGGTGCTTGCTTGCGTGGTGCGAATTTCCGGAAGGAACAGCGGATTTTTGAGGGTGTAAATTTACGGGGTGCAAATTTGCAAGGTGCAGATTTGCGGGGTGTCAATTTGCTGGGTGCAGATTTGACTAAAGCTAATCTCAGTCAAGCGAATTTGACTGAAGCATCTCTGCGGGAAGCAAATTTGACTCAGGCAAATTTGAACCAAGCTATTTTAGATGGCACATTTTTAACTGAAGCAACTTTGGTAGAAGCAAATTTTTCCTGGGCTGTGATGACAAATGCTAAGTTGGAAAGAGCTGTGTTAATTGATGCTGAATTGGCTGGTGCTAATTTGCGCGGTGCGTTTCTTCCTGATGCTAAGTTGAGTAATGCTAATTTGGTGATGGCTGATTTGAGTCGTGCTAATTTGGTACGGGCTGATTTGAGTCGTGCTAATTTTAATCAAGCGAATTTGAGTGAAGCTGATTTGACTGATGCTTATCTAGCTCGAACTGATGTGCGGGATGCTATTTTGCACCGTACAAGTTTGATTAGGGCTGATTTGAGCACGGCTAATTTAGCGGGCGCTCAATTCCGCGGCACGATTATGCCTAATGGAGAATTGCACGGTTAGGAATTGGTAGTTGTTAGGTACGTAGTTGCGCTTGGGCGCTCTTTATTTCTTTATATATGAAAGAGCACAGGAATTAGGTACGTAGTTGCGCTTCAGCGCTCTTTCTTTATATAAGCAAAGAGCGCTGAAGCGCAACTACATACCTGGAAATTCTATAATCAATCTATATTCTAAAATCTACAATCAAATGGCAAAACCAGTTGATTTTCCTAAATATCTGCAATCCCTAATTAAGTCCTATGAAAGCCAACCGGATCTCTACACGCTGACAGATTTACAGGTGGAGGTGCGGGTGGAAATTTCACCGGAAGATCGATCGCCCCAAACCCCAAAAAATCAACCAAAAACGAAAATAGTTCGCCTGGAAGTGCTCTCAGGAATCCGCAAATACCTGCGCGACGGAAATGTGCTGCTAGTGGGGAAGCCAGGTTCGGGAAAATCGACGGTATTGCAGCGTTTTCGGTGGGTATTGGCACTGGAAGCACTCAAGGATTGCGATCGCCCGATTCCGATATTAGTGCAGTTGAGGAGCGATCGCTCGATCGTACAAGCAATTTGTGCCGAATTTCGACAAGCAAAACTCAGGGTTAGCCCGGAAGAGGTGGATGATTTGCTGCTGGATGGCAAGTTGCTGCTGTTGCTGGATGGCGTGAATGAGATGCCATCCAAACAAAGGCGGGATGAATTCCAGCTATTCCGCGACGACAATTCCGATACGCCGATGATTTTGACGACGCGGGATTTGGCGCTGGGCGGATCTTTGGGAATTGAGAAAAAGTTAGAAATGTGCGCGCTGACGAAACCGCAGATGGAGGAGTTTGTGCACAAACATTTGCCGCAACATGGGGATTCACTGCTGCGACAATTGCGCGATCGCCTGCGAGAAATTGCAGAAACGCCGTTACTGTTATGGATGATGTGCGAGGTGTTTGAAAGTACCGGGGAAATTCCCCAAAGTAAGGGGGAATTGTTTCAGAAGTTCGATCGCCAGTATGACGAATTTAAGGGCGGTGCGTCGGTTTCGGATGATTTTCGGCGATTCAAATCGGAGCTTTTGCAGCAGTTGGCTTTTGTGATGTTGCAGGGCGATTCGCAGCAGCCTACGGAGGGTTTGGTGGCAATTTCTCGCGATCGGGCTGAGGGAATTTTGGAGTGCTGGTTGCATCATAGAGGGGTGCTAGATGCGCCAACGAAGGCGAAGGAATGGCTAGAGGATTTGCTGGAACATCATTTGTTACAGGTGGCGGCAAAGCCGGAGGAAATTGAGTTTCATCACCAATTATTTCAGGAGTATTATGCGGGGCGGGCGTTGCTGAAACTGTTGGTTGAGAAGCATGATGATGTCACGGATGATGAAAGGTTACAGCATTTCTATTTAAATTATTTTAAATGGACTGAGCCTCTTGCCTTCATGCTGTCGCTGTTGGGGGATGAGGTGCAGGCGGTGCGGGTGGTGCGGCTGGCTTTGGATGTGGATGTGATGTTGGGGGCGCGGCTGGCGGGGGAGGTGCAGCGGGAGTTTCAGAAGTGCACGGTTGGGTTGGTGGATGGGTTGGATGTGCCGGGGTGGTTGAAGGTTGCGCTTTTGGGGGAAGTGCGATCGGATGAGGCGATTCCGGGATTGCTTAAATTCGTTGAAGATTCAGACTCAGATGTGCGTAGGAGGGCGGTAGATGCGTTAGGTGCGATCGGTTCCGAGGTGGCGATTTCTGAATTGTTTAAACTCGTTCAAGATTCAGACTCTGAGGTGCGTAGTAGCGTAGCATATGCCTTTGGCGAAATAGGTTCCGAGGCAGCGATTTCTGAATTGTTTAAACTCGTTGAAGATTCAGACTCTGATGTGCGTTGGAGTGTGGCAGATGCCTTAGGCAAAATCGGTGACAAGGCAGGAATTGAGGGATTGCTTAAACTCATTGAAGATTCAGACTCGGATGTGCGTTGGAGTGGGGCCGAAGCTTTATGCAAAATCGGTGACAAGGCAGCTATTCCAGGATTGCTTAAACTCGTTGAACAATCAAACTATGCTATGCGTAGGATGGCGGCAGATGCCTTAGGCAAAATCGGTGACAAGGCAGCAATTGAGGGATTGCTTAAACTCCTTAAACATTCAGACTCTGATGTGCGTTGTAGTGTGGCAGAACCCTTAGGAAAAATCGGTAACAAGGCAGCAATCGAAGGATTGCTTAAACTCGTTCAACATTCAGAGTATTCTATGCGTAGGATAGCGACAAATGCCTTAGGCAACATCAATAACAAGGCAGCAATTGAGGGATTGCTTAAACTCCTTGAACATTCAGAATCTGATGTGCGATCGAGTGCGGCAGATGCCTTAGGTAACATCGGTGACAAGGCAGCAATTGAGGGATTGCTTAAACTCCTTGAAGATTCAGACTCTGATGTGCGTTGGAGTGTGGCAGATGCCTTAGGAAAAATTGGTGACAAGGCAGCAATTGAGGGATTGCTTAAACTCGTTGAAGATTCAGACTCTGATGTGCGATCGAGCGTAGCAGATGCCTTAGAAAAAATCGGTGACAAGGCAGCAATTGAGGGATTGCTTAAACTCCTTAAAGATTCAGACCCATATGTGCGATTGATGGCAGCCAGTGCCTTAGGAAAAATCGGTGACAAGGCAGCAATTGAGGGATTGCTTAAACTCCTTGAAGACTCAAACTATGCTGTGCGTGAGAAAGCAGCCAATGCCTTAGGAAAAATCGGTGACAAGGCAGGAATTGAAGGATTGCTTAAGCTCGTTAAAGATTCAAAATCTGCTGTGCGTTTTAGTGTGGCAAAAGCCTTAGGAAAAATTGGTAACAAGGCAGCAATTGAGGGATTACTTAAACTCGTTGAAGATTCAGACTTTTATCGTTGGAGCGCGGCAGATGCCTTAGGCAAAATCGCTAAGCAGCACACAGAGAAAATTGCCACTTATCTCCCCCACCTCCTCACCTTAATTCCCTCCAAATCAGGCAAAGAAGTTCACCACCTCATCCTCGCCATCCAAGCCGCCTGCAAATACTACAACTACCCGATTCGTCAGTTGTCCCTAACACCGCAGCCAGCCAAACCACCGCAGCCAAACGAGATCCTTGCTAAAATTGACGAAACCACCCAGCTAATCCACAAAACAACAAAAGAAATGTCTGATAAACCCACCCAGGACTTCTCCAATTCAACCTTCTACGCCCCTTTGAACTTCAGAGATAACCACGGCAATCAAGCCCAAAATATCACCATCGCCGCCCAACAATCCTCCCCTGAAGCCGCACTAAATGCAGTAGTGCAAATCATTCAGGCATTAGAAAAAAAGTATACCTACGTGCAAGACGAACAACAAGCACTCAATATTATTGATGCAGAATTTAAGGAAATCAAAGAGCAAAAACCGATCGAGTGGCAAAACCTAATCAGCCTCAAACGGCTTTACAATGGTGGCAAAAATGCAGCAGTGAAAGTTGGTGAACACTTCGCCGAATCAAACCCCTGGGGTAAAGGAATTGTTGCTTTCATTGAAGGCGTATCCGAAGACGTGAATTAGCCCTAGGAATTACGCACGGGAGCTCAGAAACCGGGTTTTTTACGAAGATACTTCGTTGTTATGCAGAGATTCGGTAAAAACCCGGTTTCTCACCCCACCCGCCACTACTGTCAACTGCCAACTGCCAACTGACTAATGACTCCTTAAAACAACTTTAGCCGATCGCGCAAAATCTCAGCTTGTTTTTCCGATTCCGCCAAAGCATCCCTCGCGCCCTGAACCACATCAGGAGTAGCCTTATCCACAAACTTCTGATTAGTCAAACGCGCCGCCGTATGCTTAATTTCAGCTTCCACCTTGGCCAGCTTCTTCTCCAACTTACCACGCAAAGCCGCTAAATCGACCACACCAGCCAGAGGAATCAAGACTTGGACAGTACCAACAACCCCAGCAATTGTCTGTCCCAAATCTGCGTCTAAATTAGCTGTCACCGTCAGATTTTCGACTTTCGCCAAATCCTGAATGTAAACGCCTCCATCCAAGAGAATTTGGCGTTCCTTTTCATTTTCGCTTTGCAAAATCGCCGTCACCTTCACACTCGGTTTGATATCAGAATCTGCCCGCAAATTGCGAATAGTGCGAATTGTCCCAAACAACAAATCAAACTGGTGTTCTAATTCTGGATCGATTAGCGATGTGTCAGGTTCAGGATAAGCTTGCAAAGCCAAACAATCACCATCACCCGTTTGAGTCAGAGTGTGCCAAATTTCCTCAGTAATGTGCGGCATAAAAGGATGCAGCAATTTCAGAATGCCTTCCAAAACAAAAGCAAAAGTTTGCTGTGCAACTTTCTTAGAATTTGGTTCAGCATCCTGCTGCAAGCGAGACTTGACTAACTCAATATACCAGTCGCAAAAATCGCCCCAAATAAATTCGTAAAGCCCCTTCGCTGCTTCTCCCAAACCGTAATTTTCTAAACAAGTGCGACTTTGTTGTACAACTTGATAATAGCGAGAAAGAATCCAGCGATCGCACAATTCCAACCCTTCTTCACTCCCCCCCTTAGCAAGGGGGGGCTGGGGGGGGTAAGGACTTCCCAACTGCTGTGGAGTTTGTCCTTCCAGATTCATCATCACAAACCGGGCGGCATTCCACAACTTATTCGTGAAATTCCGGGAAGTCTCGACTGATTTAGATTCATCAGTTTTGCGATCGTACTCCATGCGAATATTCTGCCCGGCCCCAATCACTTCCTTAACCAAAGTGTAGCGCAAAGCATCAGTCCCGTACTTCGCAATCAACAGCAGCGGGTCAATACCGTTGTTTTTACTCTTAGACATTTTGTGGCCGTTTTCATCCAACACCAAACCGTGAATGTAAACAGTCTCAAAAGGCATCTTTCCTGTAAAATGTCCTGCCATCATCGTCATTCTAGCAACCCAGAAAAAGATGATATCAAAACCAGTCACCAAAGTAGTTGTCGGATAGTAAAAATCCAAATCCTTAGTTTCATCCGGCCATCCCAGAGTTGAGAAAGGCCACAATCCCGACGAAAACCAAGTATCCAATACATCTGGATCTCTTGCTAGCTGGACATCTGTGCCAAACTTAGCCTCCGCTTTTTCCCTCGCCTCAGCTTCAGTTTTCGCCACCACAAACGGCGTTGTATCAGTAATCTCGCCGTGAGTTTCGCTAACAGCATACCAAGCCGGGATTTGGTGTCCCCACCACAATTGTCGGGAGATACACCAATCTTTTAGCTTCACCAACCAATCGCGATAAACCTTTGTCCATCTTTCAGGAACAAAGACAGGTGAATTATTTTGATCTAAGGCTTCCAAAGCGCGCTGAGACAGAGGATCGATTTTCACAAACCATTGAGTAGATAGCAACGGTTCGACAGGAACTTTGCCGCGTTCGCTGTAGGGAACTGTATGTTTGTAATCTTCAATTTTTACCAAAACTCCGTCTGTTTCTAACCGCTTTATCACATTCTTGCGGGCAACAAATCGGTCTTGTCCCTGGAACTCTCCGGCATTTTCATTTAAAGTGCCGTCTTTATTCATGATATTGATAAACGGCAAATTGTGGCGCTTACCCATCTCGAAGTCATTCGGATCGTGGGCGGGAGTCACTTTCACGCAACCTGTTCCGAAAGTCGCGTCAACTAATTCATCGGCAAAAATTGGAATTTCGCGATTTATAATTGGCAAAGTGACAGTTTTACCGATAAGATGCTTATAGCGATCGTCCTCTGGATTCACAGCAACGCCAGTATCGCCCAACATCGTCTCCGGCCGAGTCGTCGCCACCTCCAAATAACCCGAACCATCCGTCAAAGGATAGCGGAAATGCCACAAATGCCCCTCAACTTCCTGCTGGTCAACCTCCAAATCAGACACAGCAGACTGACTCGCCGGACACCAATTCACCAAGTAATTGCCGCGATAAATCAGCCCCTCATCGTAGAGGCGGACAAAAGCTTCTAAAACCGCAGCGGATAAGCCTTCATCCATCGTAAAGCGTTCCCGCGACCAATCGACAGACACGCCCAAACTGCGTAATTGATTAGTAATAGTATTGCCAGACTCAGCTTTCCATTCCCAAGCCCGTTCTAGGAATTTTTCTCGACCTAAATCGTGGCGAGTTTTGCCTTGTGCTTTGAGTTGTTTTTCGAGAATAGTTTGAACTGCGATACTAGCATGATCGGTTCCCGGCAACCACAGGGTATTGCGTCCAGTCATGCGGTGATAGCGGACGAGGACATCAATTAGGGTTTCTTCAAAGGCGTGTCCCATGTGGAGGCTGCCGGTCACGTTGGGCGGCGGAATGACGACGCAGTAGGGTTCGCCGCCGCCTTCTGGGTCAGCTTTGAAGGTTTGGTTGTCTTCCCAGTATTTTTGCCATTTGGTTTCGGTGGCTTTGGGGTCGTATTGGGGTGGTAGGTTTCCGGTCATGGTGGCTTGAAGGTTTGATCTTATTTATGATTGTGCCATAGAAGGGAGGAGAAGAGTTTTGAACCGCATCCGCGTCAGAGGCAGAGAGAGGGAAGAGCGATATTCAAGGCGGGGCGGGTTTACGTTAAAATTAAGGTAAAATCAACAGGTTTGATGACATTATGAATGTAGCAGCACTTCGACATCAAATCGATCGATGGCTCGATCGACTCTCTCCAGAAAATCTGGCATTAGTTGCGAGTTTTATAGAGTTTCTCAGCCAAAAGCAACGTCAGGGGATAATCATTTCGCAAAATAATCTGCCAGAGGTTTTCTCAGCAGAAATCCAAGAGATGCCGACTGCTAATTCTTTTAGTATTCCAGAACCCTCAGAAATTGACGGAGAGGGTCAATCTAAAGCAGCGCTTCTACAAGATTTTCGGCAAGCTTGGCACGAAGCCATGAGTGGGCAAACCATTTCGGTTGCTCAAATGTGGGAAGGAATTGAGAATGACTGACTTGCCGTTAATTCAAGTTATAGTTTCGCGAACCTTCAACCGCAATTTACGCACTCTTTCAAAAAAATACCGCAGCATTCGCAATGATATTCAACCCGTTATCGAACAACTCACACAGGGAGAACTGCCAGGAGATCGAATTGCTGGAGTGGGTTATGCAGTCTTCAAGTTGAGAGTCCGAAATAGCGACACTCAAATATTTTCCGAGTTCAAAGATGCTTGAATAATGTAGTCTTTAATTTCTGCCTCCATCTCAAAAATTTCTGTCATTATGCTTTGACTCAATTCGCTTTCTCCAACTAATCCCTAATTATATTTCTCTTTGATCCAGATGCGATCGCCAAAACGCAGAACATAAGACCAGATCGCAGAAGGTAGCTCGGAATGCGTCACCCAAATGACAGATGTACCTGCTTCAATAATTTTTTCAACAATGCCTACAACTTTATAAGCTGTTTCAGGATCTAAATTTGCTGTAATTTCATCGAGTAGCAGGAGTTGAGGAGAGTGTACCAGCGCACGGGCAAATGCTGCCCGTTGCCGTTGTCCTCCTGATAGTTGATTGGGGTACTCATTCGCTTTATCTTCAATCCCAAGCTGAGCTAACTGATGCTTGGCAGCTTCATCTGCTAGCTTTTTACGTTTACCGTTACGCAACCAAAGGGGTAGTGCTACGTTTTCTAGAACAGTCATGTGCGACCAGAGGTATAGTTGTTGAAAAACCATGCCAATTTCTAGCCGACTGTTTGTCCGATCGAGATGACCGGGTTTGGAAACAACTCTGCCATTAAAAATAATTCGACCTCGATCGATCGATTCTAGCAACGCAATGCAGCGCAACAGGGTAGTTTTCCCGCAGCCACTTTTGCCTTGAATCAGCATACTCTCACCTTTTTCTAGCGAGAAGCTGACATTCTCTAGAATATTGGCATTATTAAACCGTTTGCCCAGATTTTCGATGCTTAGGAATGAACTTTGCATTGTAGGATTGAGAGCTTATATTGTCTCCGTGCCACCCAGTTCTTTGACTTGCTGTACCCGTCTTAGTAAGAGGTTGAGAGGAACAACGGTAGCAATGAACATCGCGGCAACTGTTGAATAAATTTCGATCGGGCGGTAGGTTTGAGCAATGATTGAATTGGCTGTATGAAGGATTTCTGGCACAGCAATTACTGATGCCAGGGTAGAGAATTTGTAGGTGGTGATGTACTGTCCCATGAGGGGCAGCCAGGATTTGCGAAAAACTTGAGGAATCAGGATGTAGCGAATCGTTTCTAAGCGAGTCATACCCGTGCAGTAGGCAACCTCGATTTCTCCAGGGGGGATGGAGTTAATCCCACCCCGGATGATATCTGCAACAAAGGCAGCGAGGCTCAAACCTAGCCCCAACACGGCACAGCTTTGCCCGTCAAGGATGAAGCCGGGGATGATTAGGGGCAGGCTGTAGTAAAGCCAAACGAGTAAAACTATAGCGGGGAGTGCTAGGAACACTTCGATGAAGAATTTGGCGCACCCAGAAATGAACCGGGAGGATGTGAGAGAAAGCACCCCTACTAACACACCGAGTAGCGTTCCAAGAGCAATACTACCAAGACTAATCCCGATCGTGGTTAGTAAGGCAAAGCATAGGGGTAAAAGGTTATTCCAGATGATGGAAAAGTTCCAGTTCATTGATGAATTACGATTTAGTAAATTCCCAGACTTTTTTAATGTGGAGCCAGTTTGCGCCTGCTTTTTGTTCCCACTCCCGCAGGCGACCTTGGTAATCTAAAGATTCTAGGCTGCTGTTGAGGAAGTTCAACATTTCGGTGTCGCCCTTACGCACTGCCCAGGAGACAGGAGTGAGGTTATAGGGGGCTTTGGCAAAAAGGTCTTTGACTTGGGGGTTGGCTTTGGCAAACTGGGAGGTAACATAGGCATCACCGAGGGCAATATTGGCGCGACCTGCCACAACAGCTTGGAAGGCAAGGGATTGGTCGCCACCAGAGAAGCGGGTGATTTTGGCTTTCTTGAAGTTGGCTTTGGCATATTCGTCGCCAGCTTCGCCTTGGGTGACAGCAACGGTGACTCCGGGTTGGTCGATGCTTTCCAGGGTTGTGAAGCGGGTTTCGTCGGCTTTAGTGATGGCGCTGTTGCCTGCGTAGAAGAGGGGATTGGTGAAGTAGACGGATAAGGCTCTGGGGACGGTGACGAAGGTGGGGACGATCGAAACATCAAACCGACGGGAGTCCAGCCCGGTAGCAAAGCCTGACCAATCGGTTTCGATGAATTCGGGAGTCCAGTTGTTGAGCCGCGCAATTTCTTTGATTGTATCTACTAAATGCCCGCCCAATTCTCCAGTGGTTTGGTTTTTGGTGATGGTTGGCGGAAAGACGAGATAGGCGACTTTGATTTTGCTACTGGCTGCGATTTGCCCCAAGGTTGACGTGCTGGTGGTATTTGGACTGGTTTGTTGTGCAGAATTTTTTGTGCATGAAGCCAAGCTGACCAAGAAGACTATTGCTAGTGAAATGGCGATTGGAAACCAGCGATTTTTAAGTGTTTTAATGCCCATTGCGTTCCTCCAAAAAAAATCAAAAGTTTTAAACACAGCAATCGGTTGTTTGTTCTTGTAAGTGCGCTATTAATCCACGCCACATTTCAGTTTGTGTCTGAAAAACAAATTCTTTCGCCCGATTGAAGGCACTTTCTCCACCTTCCTGTTCTCGAAGCCAAGAAACAACGTCTTCAAACATTCCAAAGTGTTCCGCTGCTGCGTGAACCTGAAAGAAACGTAGCCCTAGCTGTGAGACATCTGCTTTTTTCATGACTCGAAGCAGAAGTTGATAGTCCGGTACATCAAAAATTTCGTAAATTGCGATGGCAGATAAAGCTTCTGCCAGTGGAGCTTTTCTACAGAATGTTTCCCAGGCAAAGTTGAAGTGGCGGGCAAATTCAGGTTCCTGCAAAGAATTTTCTGGTCGAGCATCAACGCAAGATAAGAAATCTCGATACAACTGATTGTGGCTTAGTCCGTTTTTACCACCCAGTTCTTCATACAGATTTCTGGCTAATCCTGCCCATAGGAATTCATTCGTACAGCAACGTTCACCGACAATAAAGTTGAGGCGGCAAAAATCGTAGCGAACAAAGTAAAAGGCTTCAGCAAATCGTTTCAATCCGTCTACCTTGCTGGATAACTTACTAAGGTCAGCTTCTACTGCTAGCTTATCGAGAATAGAGTCTTCTTCATAGACCATGATTTCAACTAGGGGATGAGATATTATTTTCATATCAATTATCCCTCCCATTAGTAATCTGGGGAATTTCACTAACCATCCTGAGAACAGAGTTGACTGAAGAAGTCAGCTTTTCTTCTTCAGGATGAAATGCAAACGCTGGGTAAAGTTCTATATCTTTCATACAGTGGATATTGATGACTTTCCAGTCATTCTTATTTGCGATGGACTCACAAGTCATAGAGTCAGAACAAAAAACAGGAATCAATTCACTCTCTTTGCTTTCAGTAGCTTTCAAATAACTAATAGCTTTGGCTAGATCAGAACAAACCATTCGATCATAACGGACACCAAGAACTTTCACTATAAAACTTCCGACTTCGTTTACTATATAAACTAGCTGAACGCGCCCAATCTGTAAATCTTCAACAAATGAATTTTCATTAACCTGATTTTGAGATATCACTGCATTCAGTCTAAAAGAGCCTCCTTGCTTCCAAGGATCGGAAAAGCGATAGTTGAAAAATCTTTCGGGTGCAGCAAGCATAAAAGGGGCAATTCCATGAACCTTTCGCTCTGCAACAGCAGAAGGCATTTCATCCCAGGTTAAATACTGCCATTCTGTACGTATGCCGAGTAGATCTCCCACTATTTCTGCAAGATCAATAGCCATGCCAGTCGGTGCTTCTCCATAGTCATCTGGTACCTTTGCCCATTTTGGGCTAACTGATGTGTATCCAAGTTTCCACGAGCGTTTATGAGCTATTTCTTGCCAGCTAGAGTCGATTCCTTTTCCTCGAACACTGGCACTATAGCCTGCTGTTTCAAGCAGCTCATTTAACAAACCATCAATCGTGTCAGAAACTGGAAAGGGATTGTGAGGAAGATTTTGATAGACTTCATCTAAGCGACGAGCTAAAAATACCGCAACGCGATTAACAATCGCTTTTGTTGGTACATTTTCTCCCCTCGCCCACCGATAGAACTGAGCTTCTCCAACCTGGATTTCAGCCATGAATTGCTGCTTTGTCCAGTTTGCTTTGGTAAGATAGCCTTCCACAACCTGAACAAATTTTGACTGAGACGCGGTATCTTCAGGACGAGTGCGTTTTGGGCGTGCCATTGAGATTATTTACCCTCCTTTTTTTTCTGAAACCAATAGACTCGCAATAAAGCTGACTTGCTGCGAGGTGCTAGTTGTCCTGCTTGCACTTCAGAGGTCAAGCTTGGGTCGTTGCGGCTAGCTGTGTGCTAAGCCCACAAGAGTTTACACCATATAGCTAGCCTTTGAGCGTAGCAACTGTAAGTTTTGACGATCTTGATAAGACAGATTTATTGGCCATCTGCCGCAATCCTAACAGACATATGCTCGATCGTCATGAGTGGATGCCGTACCTAAGATAATTAAACATACTCATTTTGCAAAATCCGGAAATCGTGAAACGATAGTCTTCCTTGCCAGACTGATTGACATATAAGACTTTTCCTTTGTCCCAGAGGTGCGGGAAACCTAACCTATTAGGTCTACCCACTCGATCGGGACTTACGAAAAGAGTCTTTTACACTATCTGTAGAGTACGCAGTGCATACTCTACAGATAGAGTTTATGTGTAAGTCCTATCTATAAAAGGGTGCGGAGCAACACAAGAGTAATGGCTCAGCAGCCCTCCAGAGTGGCTTTACGCCAAGATTTGGTCATTCCAGGGAACGTCTTGGAAGGCTTCTGCAAGAGCGATCGACTGCTAAATTATATTAAAGATAGTCGTGATTGTCGTGAAACGCAAAAAATATTTGCAAAATATGTTGACAAGAGCAGGCGCGAGCAGTAAAGTGTAAATAACAAACGAAAAGAGTCCTGCCTCGGCAGAACTCTTCTGAAATAAACTTTCCCTCTAAGATTACTATGAAACTTGAAGCTCTGACAAGTGCTGCCGCTTCAGATGTAGGCTATTGGGCTGTTCGCGATCGCCTACCCGAAGAACAGGTCATTCTAGATCCCAATACCCTACTGGAACCGCCTGCTCCAGAAAATCCAAAGAGACTCGCGATCGTGGTCGATCGCACCCTAGAGTCTGGACTAATAGCCAATGCTGTCGCGATCGTCTCAGGCGGCTTGCAATGTGAAGCCTTTGGCTCCCCAATTCCTGATGCTCATGGGAATCTTTAGCCTGCAAGTCTCTGGAATTCAGTAGCTCTGATTACTCTTCTTGTGAGGTTCACTGTATGTTGCTCACTTTTAGTCGTCTCGATCGTCAAATCAGTCAAGTAATCGAGGGTCTCTTGCAATCCCATTTATCAGAAAGCTCTATCAGCGAACTTAAAACTCGGGAGATTATTGATCAAGTAAACGATCGAATTTACGATGACTTGATCTGCTTTTCTAATAAAGATCCAGCGGCGAAAAAATCGCCTGAGTATATTTTTGAGAGTTATCTCTCTTTTCAAGCTCTCATGTATTATCGAGTAGCCAATGCCTTATATTATAGTTGTCACAGTAATGGAAATGAGATAACCCATCTAAAAATCGTTGCGCGAAGGATATCCGAGCAAGCCAAAGCTAAAAGTGGAGTTGAAATTCATCCAGCAGCCACAATTGGTCGTAGATGTATTATAGATCATGGCTATGGTACTGTGATTGGTGAAACTTGTGAAATTGGTGATGACTGTTACATTCTTCAAGGCGTAATTTTAGGTGCAAGAGGGATTTCTGGAAATCAATATAGTAAAAGGCATCCAACGTTAGGAAATCGTGTGGAAGTAGGTGGATGTGTCAGGATTTTTGGTGCGGTGACAATTGGTGACGACGTAAAAATTTCTCCTTATATTGTCATCACCGAAGATATCCCTGCTAATTCTAAAGTATTGCTACGAACAACCAATCAAATTATCAAGAAATAAAATGAAGGCTATCTACATACAAGGTCAATCTCTACGTTCAGAAATAGAAAAAAATATTTCTGAGGAGCTGCTTGAAAAAGTTTACTATTTTGCCCGCCAAAGTTATCCAGATGAATGCTGTGGGTTAATTCTTGAAAAGGGCATCAGATCTTGCAAAAACATTCAAAATCAATTACATCAATCAGATCCAGTAACTTATCCCAGGAGCGCAAGAGAAGGGTTTGTTTTTTCATCAGAAGATTCCTTGTTCTTAAGCAGAAATATTGCTTCAGTCAATCCAGTCAAGGCAATCTATCATTCTCATCCTGATGTAGGAGCTTATTTCAGCAATGAAGACAAAAAAAATGCTCTATTTGATGGCAAGCCAATTTATCCAGTAGATCACCTGATAATTGATATACAAAGAGATGAAATTATCTGTTCTAAGCTATTCAGATTTATTGCAGAAGATTATCAGTTAATTGCTGTTTTTCCTGGTAGAAAGATCTGAGAAGATACTCAAAAAAAGATTGCAAAACACAAAACAGTGATACTAATTATGATTTACAACTCAATTTTAGAGACAATTGGTCAAACTCCAGTGATTAAGCTTCAAAAAATAATTGATAAATCCCTTGATTCAAAGTTTGCCATTTATATAAAAAATGAAACGTTTAATCCTGGAGGTAGCCACAAAACTAGAATTGCCTTTAATATGATTAAAGATGCCGAAAAACAAGGGATTCTCAAACCAAATACAGGACAAACAATTCTCGAACCAACTGGAGGAAATACAGGAATGGGAATTGCTATAGCTGCTGCTATCCTCGGCTACAATGTGATCTTAGTTATTCCTGATAACTATAGCTCACAAAAACAAAAATCATTAAAAGCGTTAGGAGCAAAAATTATCCTTTCTGATAGTCGTAAAGGAGGTAATTCACATGGTGAGCTAGCAATGGAAATTCAGATTGAAAATCCTGAGTATGTGATGCTAAATCAAGGTCAAAATCCAGCAAATCCAGAAATTCATCGATTAACAACAGCTCCAGAAATTCTGGAAGACTTTCAAAATGAAACAATTGATTATTTTATTGCCAGTATTGGTACTGGAGGTCACATTACAGGAATAGGAGAAATTCTCAAAAAAGAAAAACCAAAGGTAACAATTATAGGAGTTCAACCAGACGGCTGCGAGCTTCTAGAAAATAAATTTTTTCCTCACAATATTCAAGGTCTTGCTGTTGGCATTATCCCCAAAGTATTGAATGTTAATATCATAGATCGAATGATTTCTGTAACATTTGAAGAGTCATTACAAATGATGAAAAATCTGAGCGTAAAAGAAGGCTTGTCAGTAGGTATTTCTTCTGGAGCTAATGTCGCCGCTGCTTTAAAAGTTGTTGAGGAAGTTCAGCAAAAGAAACAGCTACATCACAAAGTCAATATTCTGACGATGGCTTATGACTCAGCTATTGATTACTTAGATCTTTTTGATTGATTTTTTGATGACATCAAGCTTTGTTGCTCAGTTTTGAGTAAACTGTGAACTTTCCAAAATAAGGAGATTGAAATGACGATTTTTATTCTTAACAGTCCAGAAAAACTACCCCCAACTCAGAAGTTGTGGATTGATGAACCCTATCAGACTGAATGTGAAGCTACCGTGCTGCATACACAAGATGATTTGCTGGTAACAGATCGAACTATATTTTATGCAGAATCAGGAGGGCAAGTACCTGACAAAGGCTTTATTGACGATGTAGCTATCATTGACGTACAAAAGCAACCCGGAAAACCTATCTATATAAACCGTCCAGATGTCGAAGTTCCGATGGTACAGATTGATACTGTGGTGGTTCATAAACTAGATAGTCCTTCCCCTTTTATCGTAGGACAAAAAGTGCATATGAAGATTGATTGGGATTATCGATACAAGCTAATGCGTTACCACAGTGCAACTCACTTTGTTTTACACGCCCTTGAAGAAATCTATGGTCATCAAGAAAAGCTATATATCAAAGGTTGCTATATATATGAACAGAGTGCCCGTTTAGACTACGCTAATAAACTCAATCCTGAACTGATTCCAAAAGTGTCTACTTTAGCTAATAATTTGATTGCTCAAGGCGATGAAATTTTGATGGAGTCAGATCCTAGTACAAAAGATATCTCTTACTGGCGTTATGGTGATATCATTATTCCTTGTGGTGGGACTCATGTAAGTAGTGCCAAAGAAGTGGGTGCCGTTTCTTTGAAGCGTAAAAGTCATGGTAAAAATCTCGATCGAATTTACATTTCTCTATGTTAAAAAGTTGGAGCGAGTTAAAATCTCTTTGGCACATAAACTGAATGTCACTCAAATCCAACTTCTACCGAAACCCTGACATTACTTGCGATTCAAAGAGGGCGATTAACAATCGCCCCTATTGGTTGAACCATCCGGGTCAATTTCCACCAAGGTTCCCGTTCCAATAGCCGTCAACTGAATGTACCGCTCGGCAATCGCATCACTACCTTTATACTTACGTTAAAATGAAGGTAAAATTAACAGGCATGATGGCATTATGAATGTAGCGGCACTTCGACATCAAATCGATCGATGGCTCGATCGACTCTCTCCAGAACATCTGGCATTAGTTGCGAGTTTTATAGAGTTTCTAAGCCAAAAGCAACGTCAAGGGGTAATCGTTTCACAAAATAATCTGGCAGAGGTTTTCTCAGCAGAAATCCAAGAGATGCCTGCTGCTAATTCTCTTAGTATTCCAGAACCCTCAGAAATTGACGGGGAGGGCCAATCTAAAGCAGCGCTTCTACAAGATTTTCGGCAAGCTTGGCACGAAGCCATGAGTGGGCAAACCATTTCGGTTGCTCAAATGTGGGAAGGAATTGAAAATGACTGACTTGCCCTTAATTCAAGTTATAGTTTCGCCAACCTTCAATCGCAATTTACGCACTCTTGCAAAAAAATACCGCAGCATTCGCAATGATATTCAACCCGTTATCGAACAACTCACACGGGGAGAACTGCCAGGAGATCGAATTGCTGGAGTGGGTTATGCAGTCTTCAAGTTGAGAGTCCGAAATAGCGACACTCAAAAAGGTAAAAGTGGTGGCTATCGTTTAATTTACTACGTCCAAACAGCAACGGGAATCATTTTGCTGACCGTTTACACCAAATCTGAACAAGTCGATATTGCAGCAGAAGATATTCAAAACATTATTACAGAATACCAGCAGCAGCAGAGCGAAGATCGAGAGGATATCTAAGAGTTTGGGAATCTCACGCCGTAGAAGATGAGGTTTCGATATCTTCAACGGGTGACTGCTATACCTCGATTATTTCACCTCTTTATAATCCACCCCATAACTCGTATCTCTCCCTGACAAATACGTAGTTTTCCCCGTTAAAGTCTCCAAAGTTTCCCTTGTTTTACTCGAAGTAATCGTATTTAGGGGCACTCCCAACTTGCTAGCCAAACCCGCCGCCACGCCCACGCCTTGTCCTTGATAAATATTCACCGTCGCAATTCGCCCGACTGATACCGCCATACCGACATAGCCGGACGATCGCCCTACGATCGCCAAATTACTCACTTTACTAGCCAAAGCGCTCTCTATCCCAAAATTATAGGTCGGCAGTGGCGGAATTCTCGATTCCAAATCCTTGACTCCGCCCCGCAAGTCGAAATCATAGGAAAAACTGCCGATCGACTTTTCGGCCTCTGTTCCTCCTTTGATAATCTCTTTCCCACTTAGCGGCGCCACCACATCGCGAACATTCAAAGTTTGTCTGATATAAATCTCTTCCGGGATAAACACTCTCACATCTTTACCAGATTTTTTTTGCAGCCATTCTTGGAGATGTGACATTTCTTTCACCATCTCAGCATTCGGTTTTCTGCCGTTAGCTTCCATCTTCATCAATTCATCAACTTGATATTTAAATAAAAACCCGTTCCACGACAGCGAAGTATCTTTATAAACGCAAACATTGGCTTTATCAAAGAAGAATCCTTTATCTTGAGTAAAGGGCAAGTTCCTGTCTACGTGATATGCCGCACCTAGGGCTACGCTTCTGATGTTGTAGCCGTCTCGATATGCCTGATAAATCGGACTCAAGAAATTTCTCATCCAGAATTCTGTACTTGCGGGGTCTTTATATTTGGTAATGCTTGCTTTGATTTTTTCGACTAAAGGCGTGTCGTAGAGAATGTCATCTTCTATTTTGCGGAAGTCTGCCATCGTTAGCCCCGTAATTGTCGGCACTACAGATACTGCTAAAGTTTCATTTTTTGATTTAATATTTTGCGATTCATATCCTGTATAATAAGATAATCCGGCTTTTCTTGCCAGTTCCGCGTCTTGAGTTACGTCAATAAAAGAGTTAGCTTGAATTTTAATATTGCTCTCTTTGACTTCGGCATATTCTATTTTTTTATCAACTACGTGAGGAGTCAGAGTTGAGTGGGAAATAAGTTTAACTCCGGCTTCCGAAAGCATCTCTCTCAGAGCTTTATCAGCGGTTTTTGGTTCCAAGCAAGATTCAGGAACATTCGCTTTGTCTAGGAATTCCCGGAAACATTGGGCGTAGGGTTGGCGGTACCAGTCGGGGATTTTATCTAAATCGACGTAACCTAAACCGCCGCGGGTGAGTACGCCGCCCAAAAGAGCAGTTGCGTAGTTCGATCGCACAACAGCAACTTTACCCTTTTCACCTAAAGTCTTTTTTGCCCATATAGCCGCACATATCCCCGGCACTTCATCGCCATATACTACTACATCAAACTTTTGATCCGGTGATTTGTGGGGTTCTGCGGCGGCGGGGCTGCTGGATTTTTGCCGGATAGTTTCGGTATCTGATGTGGCGCTGGCTGGGTTTCTGTGTGTGATGTCATTGGCGGCTTGTTGGAAGTGCCCAGAGTCAACTAAAATTTTTACGGCTACGAAGAAGATTGCAATGGCGGCTAATTTCTTGAAAGTAAAGGGCATTTAGTTGACTCGTTGATAATTTTGGCATACCTGAAAGCGCTGTTCAGGGTTTACGGAGTTGAATATAACACGTTTAGGTAATTTCGACACAAGTTTAATTTTTCCGGGAACAGTTGCGATTAGTATTGATGTTAAGTTAATTCACAACTTGTAGTAAGCGTAACACTCGGCTGCTATTTTCAAAGCATCAGTCAAAAACGATAAACTGATGAAAGTGCAAGTTTTGTCTATTCAATCTGCGATCGCCCCCAACACTCACGAGGTTGTGCTGTCTGTTGGTACGGATACACAAAAATTTATTTTTACAACAGAAGTGAATCGAGTTGGAGAACATTTACTTCAGACTACCCGCGGCGATCGCACTTTTTCAGAGTTTTTTAAATTTAATCAGCGGGTAGCGATGAATGTGACAAATCTGGTTGTTAAATACTACAATCGTGAAACTGTCAATCTTCCGGCAGATGTCGGTGTCTTGGTCACTCAAGAAACGGCTTTATCGAAGCAAAAGCCATTTGAAAATAACAGTTTAGCAGATACTGAATCGCAGCTACCAACAGCAGTGGATGGAGAAACTCGTCAAAGGGCGATCGCGATTCTCGAACAGTTACCGGAAGCTGTGCTTGATGAAGCTGTTAAGTTTCTGGAATCTTTGTATGTTAAGTGCGATCGGCTACAATAAGTTAAGAACAGCAATTAAGTCATCTTAAAAATACAGAAAAAATGGAAAAAGTTTTTGTACATCCTGAATGTCCTTTTTCAGAAAACACATTTAACCTAGTGGCACAATTTAATGATAATCCCAGCTCTGATTTTTACAGTGAACACAAAAAAGTTTTCTTGAAATATGTTGAAAATCCATTAAAGTATATTTTAAGCCAGGTGGAAGAGCTGTTACCTGATTTTATCAAAAATTATATAAATTTCAGGATTGACCAATTTGGTTCTCTCCTTCTATTCCAAGGATTCCCATCAATATCGTACAGTGTAGCTTTGGGTCTGGGAGATATAAATTCTTTAGATAAGGCGCAGTTAATGCTAAAAATTGAACCTGAAAAATTCACTTTTGGATTTTACTCAAAAATAACAAGTTTGGAAAAATTCATTAACAATTATAGCTCTCAATGTAGAAGTAATTCCTGGAAAACCTTGCTTGAATTATACAAGCTGCCCCATCAAAATTTTTGCGAGTTAAATCGCCACCTTCATTCTTATCGTTACCTACTTGAAGACTATAGGTTCGTAAAAATTAAAAATTCACAATCTGTTTTTAGTTTGCTAGAAGAGATTTTTTGTTGGCAAGAAATACCCAAGAATTTATTAATCACACCTAAAGTCAATAACATTCAGGTTGCTGTCTCACTAGAATCACCAGAGGTATTAGGATATTCTGCTAAACAGTTAATCGCAAAAATAGCACAAACCTTTAAAAAATTATTTCCATTGTTTTTATTTTTTAATCTTTATGAGAATAACTTATCTCTTCTTGTAAATGAATATTTTTTAGTATATAACAAAGAATTTAATCGAGCCTACAATCTCCAAGAAATGTCGGAACTAACAGGTTTTCAAACATCTGAAATCAACCGCTGGATACGCACCATTAACCGCAAGCAACAAGCCATCATCCAAGGCCCGCCCGGAACCGGAAAAACCTTCCTCGCTCAAAAACTAGCCCAACACTTAATCGGCGGCGGTGACGGCTTTTCAGACCTTATTCAATTTCATCCAGCTTATACTTATGAAGACTTCATTCAAGGCATCCGTCCGCAAAGTCAAGATGGGCAATTAACATATCCCATAGTTCCCGGCAGATTACTCGAATTTTGCACAAAAGCTGAGTCTCGTCAAAACACTTGCGTTCTCATTATTGATGAAATTAATCGTGCAAATTTATCTCAGGTATTTGGAGAATTAATGTATTTGCTGGACGATCGTGATCGCACTGTTAAACTAGCCAGCGGTCAACTATTTAGAATACCTAAAAATGTCTGCATCATCGGTACAATGAATACTGCCGATCGCTCTATTGCCTTAGTCGATAACGCACTCCGCCGCCGTTTCGCATTCATTCCCGTCTATCCAAACTATGAAGTGCTGCGACAGTATCACCAGAGAGAGAATACAGGTTTCCCAGTTGATAAATTAACTAGCATTCTAGAAGATGTCAATCGGGCAATTAACAACAAACATTATGAACTTGGCATCTCCTTCTTTTTGACAAAAACCTTAGCTGAAGATATCCAAGATATTTGGCAAATGGAAATTGAGCCATACCTCGAAGAATACTTTTTTGATGACCAGGCAAAAATGGATGAATTTCTCTGGGATAAAATCAAAGACAAATTGAGCAATTGAGCATCTAACGCTACCATTACCAAAAATATGCCGTTACAGCATCTATGAAACAATGTGATTGACTTAAGAGAGTCCTAGAGGGAAAACTGTGTGAACAATAGATACTGCGATTGCTTTCCTACGGATCGCTTCGCTAACGTTCCTCGCAATGACAACTACTGACTGAACCGTATTTCTATGAAACGAGAATCACCCCAAATTATCGAACTCACAGAATATCAATTAGCGACCTTTGAGCGAGATGCAATCCCCCAATCAGTAGGAGAGAAAATCTACCATAATTATGCTAAGGAAATAGATATTGAATTTCCCAACCCTAAAACAAAATATAAATGGCAATTAAAGTCTCAAGGCCGAGTTGGCAATATTCCAATTACTCCACAATTTCACATTGTGATCAAACCCAAAGTTCCGATCGCAAATTTATTCGGAATGCTTGAGTATGCCTACGAACTTAAGATAAGTTTTCCGAAAGGACAGATTGAGTGCGAATCTTTGGAACAAGTCTATGAACGATTAGCTAACATCCTGGCGCTGAAAATTCTCGAACGCTGTCGCAAAGGATTGTATCGCAATTACTTACCCAAAACAGAAAAACTTTCCTATATTCGCGGCAGGATTGATGTCCGGGAAGCTGTGCAAAAACCTTGGGATGTTAAACTAAAATGTCACTATAACGAACAAACAGGCGATATCGAAGATAATCAAATTCTGGCTTGGACACTTTTCATTATTGGCCGTAGCGGTTTGTGCCGCGAATCTGTCTCATCGAGCGTGCGAAAAGCTTTTCACGCACTCCAAGGATTTGTTACTCTAACATCTTTTAAACCAGAAGCTTGTATCGATCGCACTTATCACCGTCTTAATCAAGATTATCAACTTTTACACGCCCTCTGTCGGTTTTTTTTAGATAACACAGGGCCCAGTCACGAAATGGGCGATCGCGAAATGCTCCCTTTTCTGATCAACATGGCTAGTTTATATGAACAGTTTGTCGCTGAATGGCTCAAGGCTAATACACCAAAAGGCTTCTTTGTCAAGAAAAAAAACACGGTCACACATGACCAAAATTACTCCGATCGCATTGACTTACTGCTGTGCGATATAGAAACAGGTAAAGTCCAATACGTCCTCGATACCAAATACAAAGCTCCCGATCGAGCAGACAGTGGAGACCGCCATCAAATAGTTGCCTACGCCAATGCAGTAAAGTGTAACAATGCAATTCTCATCTACCCGCAACACCTCAAACAGCCACTAGACATAAAAAATGGCGCTTTGCGAGTTCGCAGTCTAAACTTTTCCCTAAATGACGATCTCAATGAATCCGGAAAAATATTCTTAGCCTCTCTATTTCCCAGCACCGTCTCCTATTGGTGACAACTTAAGTAAAGGTACAAATTTTTAAGGCATACAAAAAAATGTAAATAGCTGAAATACTTACAGGCAAAGCAGTTTAGCTCTACTGAAGGAGTAAGGTAGCTAAAGTGCTTTGCTTGTTTACTGCGATCGCTCCCGATCGCCCCCGATCGCCAATGAGATGATTGCCAAAACAGTCTTGATCTAGACCAGATCAATTAATAAGCCGTATAATTAAAACAGGACAAAAAGTAATTATCCAGAAACAACTTCCGTTCCCCAAAAGCACATTGATTCGCGCCGTCATATACGTATTATTACTGCAATGTGACAGTTTCGAGACTGCTAAATAAGCAATCCACAAAAAGCTGTGATCTGGATCAATGCGCGATAAGGAATTTTCCCTAGGGTGCCTCTCTTAATCTCCCTCACTCTACTTAAATCAAAAATATGATGAATTCTCAAGATGTTTTGACGAGTCGTGATGGGTACTTACCCAACCAGGAAACTGATGCACTAAAAACTACCCACGATGTCTGTGTCGATCTTCCATTACATAGTCAGGATATTTCCTCTGTCGAGGACTCTCAAGTCGATCGAACTCCATCTGACTATGTGAGTATCCATCAATGGTTTGAAGCACAGGTTAAGGAGACTCCTGATGCGATCGCCCTTTCATTTCAAGGGCAAGAATTAACCTATGATGCCTTAAATCAACGCGCAAACCAGCTCGCCCATTACCTCCAAGCACTAGGAGTGCAACCGGATGAACTGATTGCTATCTCTATGAATCGCTGCATGGAAATGGTGATTTGCTTTTTGGGGGTGATGAAGGCTGGGGCGGCCTATGTGCCGATCGACCCAGCCTATCCCCACGAACGTCGAGCGTACAAGTTACAAGACGCCGGTGTGCGATTCATTTTGATTCAACAGCATCTGGTTGAATTTTTGCCAGAACACAATGCTCGCGTGATTTGTCCAGATACAGACTGGCACGATATGGCGCCATACAGCACTGAAAATTTGTCTCTGCTGACAACGCCCGAGCATTTGGCTTATGTTATTTACACCTCTGGTTCGACGGGAAATCCCAAGGGTGTAATGATTACTCACCGGGGCATGGTTCACCACAGCAAGGCGATCGCACAGGCATTTAATCTTCAGGCTGGCGATCGGGTACTGCAATTCTCTAGCATGAGCTTTGACATCATCATTGAGGAAGTTTTTCCATCCTTGGTAAGTGGTGCAACAATCGTGCTGCGAACTGAAGACTGTATTAGCTCTACTCGCCAATTCCTCGAATTTATTGAGCAAGAACGTATTACTATTCTGGACTTGCCAACTGCTTTTTGGCATGGTCTCGTCAGCGGACTCTCATTGCTAGGTGTTCCCATGTCCCCAGATGTGAGATTGGTGATTGTGGGCGGAGAAAAAGCCTCTCGCGCTCTGTATGCTGAATGGCGACAATTGGTAGGGGAATATCCTCGTTGGCTCAATACCTACGGGCCGACTGAAACTACAGTGACGGCCACCATTTTTGACCCGATCGCTGAAAGCTACGATCTCAGTAGTGAAGCAGACATTCCGATCGGTCGTCCCCTTCCCAACAGCCAAATTTACATTCTGGATGAAAACCTAAATCCTGTGCCCGATGGCGACATTGGAGAACTGTATATTGGCGGCCCAGGGGTTGCGAGGGGATATCTCAACTTGGCAGAACGCACTGCAAGTAAGTTTATTGCTAATCCATTTAGCGATCGACCTGGAGACAAACTTTACATAACAGGGGATACTTGCCGCTATTTACCCAATGGAACGTTGGAGTTTATTGGTCGCATCGATTTTCAAGTAAAAATTCGAGGTTTTCGGATTGAGTTACTAGAGATTGAAACCTATTTGGAACAGTACCCATCTGTGCAGCAAGGTATAGTTTTGGCACGGGAAGATGTACCCGGTGAAAAGCGCTTAGTGGCATATATCATTCCGAAGCCCGGACAACCAATTCAGGTGTCTGAATTGCGTAGTTTTCTACAAACCAAACTACCGGCATACATGATTCCGGCAGCGGTTGTAGTGATGGACTCTTTCCCGATGACGCCCAATGGTAAGGTCGATCGCCGTGGGTTTCCAGAACCTCAGGTTGCCGATCTGGTTACAAATAGTGAAGTTGTGTTGCCTATTGATGGACTAGAAGCTCAACTTGTTCAAATTTGGGAGCAGATACTCAATATTAAGCCGATCGGCACTACGGATAATTTCATGGATTTAGGCGGTACATCCCTGTTAGCCGCTCGCTTAGCTGACAAAATTGACCAAAAGTTCCAGCAGAAAGTCCCACTATCGATTATCTTCCAAGCCCCAACCATCAAGCAACTATCCCAGATTCTACGTCAAGGCGATATCCCCAACCAAAGCCTTTCCCTTGTCGAGATTCAACCGAAAGGTTCTCAGCCACCACTCTTTCTGTTTGAAGGAGTGTCTATTTATCATCCGTTAATTCCATATTTAGGGCTAGATCAGCCGATATATGGCTTAATTGCTGTTGTTAAAGATGGCGTGCACGGGCCAGTCAATCAGGTTGAGGCGATCGCAGACTATTACATCAATGAACTCGTGAAGGTGCAACCAGAAGGCCCCTATTATTTGGGTGGTTTGTCATTTGGAGGTATTGTTGCTTTTGAGGTTGCTCAAAAATTGGCAGCTAAAGGACAGGAAACAGCGTTATTGGTGATGTTTGATTCCATGTTGCCCTCTGCCTACAAGCCCCTACCCATTCAGCAGCGGCTGCGCTTCCATGTCCAAAAAATTGCTAAGCAGGGCGTAGGTTACATCGTCAGTAGTGTCGTCGATAAAATAACGACAGTTACAGACGGAATGACAATGCTGGCCCGCAAGACGATCGGGCGAGACAACAAGGTGAAAGAACCTACAGAGTCAATGTCTTACACCACCGACTATTTGATCAGAGAGAAGATAATTGATCTGGCAGAACGAGCTTACGCGCCAAAACCCTATGCTGGCAAAGTAGTGATGTTTCGAGCACAGGATTCTCAAGATGGCGTAAGTGTCAGTCTCGATCCGGATCTAGGCTGGAAACCTTATCTCAAAGACGGTCTGACCATTTACGATGTACCTGGAGACCATCTCAGTATTTTACTGGAACCCAATGTCGGGGCGATCGGCAATCGAATGAAGCTATTACTGGAGGAGGTAATGGTGTAGCAGTAAAGTTTTTGGCATTCTTAATCGATATTCACACAGGGTTGCATCAAATTAGATAATTCAAAAAAGTAGAACTTCCCTCAATCAAGCCGGAAAAACATTTTTAAACTCTCTATTGCCAAATACTCTACCCTAACTCAATAGGCTTGGCTTAAAGATTTTTTACGAATTTCGTCTCACGATTTCATAGGCAATACAGGCATTTTTAAAAAGTCAGATAGTTCTTAAATGAACCGTATTACGCCTTAATTATTCGCTGTGCCAATATCACCATCTGCCGTTCATTTCACCCACAAAAAAAAGAGGCGCACTCGCGCCTCTCAAATCTTTCATCAAAAAAAGTGGGTGGAAACCCCGTCCTTCGCTCGACGGCTTTACAAAAACATACAACACAGAGCTAATATCACAAAAGACGTGTTAGGCTGTGAAGATATGGAAAAAGCCTATCGCTACCGATTCTATCCCACCAGCGAGCAAGAAAACCTCTTGCGACGGACAATGGGCTGTACCCGGCTAGTGTACAACAAGGCTTTGACTTACCGCACGGAATCTTGGTACGAACGCCAAGAAAGAGTTGGCTACAGCGAAACTTCCTCTATGCTGACGAACTGGAAGAAAGAGGAAGAACTTGATTTCTTGAATGAAGTTAGCTGCGTACCTCTTCAACAAGGCTTGCGCCACCTTCAGACAGCGTTCACCAACTTCTTTGCAGGACGAGCCAAATATCCTAATTTCAAGAAAAAGCATAACGGTGGCAGTGCTGAATTTACCAAATCTGCCTTCCGCTGGAAAAACGGACAGGTATTTTTGGCTAAATGTAACGAGCCACTACCTATCCGCTGGAGCAAACAAATTCCCCAAGGGTGCATTCCGTCTACGATTACAGTGAAATTAACGCCTGCTGGGCTTTGGTTTGTATCCATATTAGTAGACGACTATAAAATCCAACCATTTCCAAAAACAGATAAAACTATCGGATTGGATGTGGGGATTACGAGTTTGATTGCTACTAGCGACGGCGATAAAATCGCCAATCCCAAACACTTTAAGAGACTTCGCAAAAAGTTAAAAAGAAAGCAAAAAACGTTAGCACGCAAGCAAAAGGGAAGCAACAATCGGGAAAAAGCCCGGAGACAGGTGGCAAAAGTCCACGCACAGATAGTCGATGTGCGTAAAGATTTCTTGCACAAGCTAACGACTCAACTCGTTCGTGAAAACCAAACGATTGTAGTTGAGGATTTGGCTGTCAAGAATATGGTGAAAAACCATAAGTTAGCTCTTGCCATCAGCGATGCTAGTTGGGGTGAATTGATTCGCCAGCTAAGTTACAAATGCGATTGGTACGGGCGTGAATTAATAAAAATAGACCGCTGGTTTCCCAGCTCTAAGCGCTGTGGAAACTGCGGTCACATTGTTGAGAAATTGCCGTTGAATATTCGCGAGTGGGAGTGTCCCAAGTGCGGGACAAACCACGATCGTGACATCAATGCTGCAAAGAACATTTTGGCGGCTGGGCTAGCCGTTTCAGTCTGCGGAGCAACTGTAAGACCCGAAGAGAGTAAGTCTCGGAAGGCTGGTGCTATGAAGCAGAAACCCAATTAGCGATGATTGGGAATCCCCGCACCTTCAGGTCGGGGTGGATGTCAAGTCAGAGTTCTAAACACTAACAGCAACTTTTGATTCTTTTGCAGTCAACTTTTCGTAAGTCGCCCGCATCTTCAATCCCACCAATACTTGGAATAAACCAGTTCCATTGTTGGAACCAGGATATTCGCGGTGTTGGAGTAACAGGTGAGTCAACTCGCCTTCGTATTTCGCAGAAGTCTTGCTCAAGTGGCTTTCGATGTAAATCACTTCTTCGAGATTCTCGAACTGACCGTCTACTTCCAAAATCGAGACTTCGTGGCCGTAGAAAGCATCTGGGCCGTAGTACATCTTAATTCCGGGATAGGAACAAGTCAGTTTGCGGCCGCAAGGAATCCAGTTAATTGTCGAACCTTCGTCAAACAAATACGCAGGTTCAAAGTTGGCGATACCTTCGCGCTGGATCATTTGGACGCGCAGAACCTTCCGTTCTTTGTCATCTTTGATCAAGTTGGTCGGCAATACTTGAATTACCACGTCAGCATATTGCTTTTGTGGGTCGATGTACGCTGTGAAATCTGGTTTGCGAGCATTGATCGCAAACAGCACGTCTTCGTAACGGTGGCCCCGTTCCGCCATGTCGCGCTGGATTTTCCAAGCAATTTTTACTTCGTCGCTGATGTCGAGGTAGACGCTGAAGTCGATGAGATTTCTCACTCGCTCGTCGTAAAGGGGGTGCAACCCCTCAATCACAATCACGTGATTCGGCTCTACCCGCTCAGGAGGATCGAGCAGACCGGTTTCGTGGTTGTAAATCGGCTTGTCTATTCCCCGACCTTCTTTGAGCGCTTTCATTTGCTCGGCCATCAGGTCAAAATTGTTCGCTCTGGGGTCAAGGGCGGTAATCCCTGTTTCCTTGCGTTGCTTGCGATCGAGACAATGATAGTCGTCAAGGCAGATTACAGTCACGAAATCTTCCCCGAACAAATCTGTCAATCGGCGCAAAAAAGTAGATTTTCCGCAGCCGGAGTCTCCGGCAACGCCAATTAAAACCACGCGATCCGGCTTACTGGTCATAGTTTCCCTCTAACAAAATCACTGTTTACTAAGTAACTGAAGTCTAGATTCCAAAAAATTTCAGCCCGCAGGTAGCTACAAGCAGGCTTTCTGCGGGTTTGCTACCCCGAGAGGATCGAGGACTAACCAGCATACAGCAGTCAGTTGACTGCCTGTCCGGGAAGACCCAAGCAATCTTCAAGGCAAGAAATTAATACTAACTTTAGTGGTTAATCTTACCAGAATGCGTCCGCCCCCTACAAGCTCAACGTCATTTAGCTAAATCCTACTTTCAGCAAGACAGCATTTAAATTGTATATTTCTTGAGCCGTATTCCCCTCTCCCCCTCTCCCCCTCTCCCCAAATCAGAACGAGTTATCGGGGCAGATCCCCCGATCGGGTAAAATATTGGCAGTACGCAGACAACAATAGCTATAGGTCAACACCTGAATGCAGCCGGGCGAGACCAAGGGCGGCGATCGGCTAATCGGGAATTAGAGGCAGAGCGATCTCAACTTGACACTCCCGCCTGCGCGGCAATGCCCAAAGATTCGCGCGGGCAAATTAGTCCAGGTGGCCTTAAGAAAAAAGTAAATTGAGTCTAACGTCACATTCTCTTTCTTTATAACTCTGTATCGTGAAGGACAAGCAACAAATGTACAGCCCAAGCATATCTGGTGTAGCGGCCAACTCAGAATCAGGCAGCCGCATCTTTGTTTACGAAGTGGAGGGTATGCGTCAGAGCAAAGCAACTGACGAAACAAATCACCCGATTCGCCGTAGCGGCAGCGTGTTTATCTCCGTGCCGTACGATCGCATGAATCAGGAAATGCGCAGAATTGCTCGCATGGGTGGCAAAATCGTCAGCATCCGCCCCTCAAACGGCGCTCCCGAAACTACTAATGGCAAAGTCGCACCAGAAGCAGGGCTACAGAGTCAGAAATCTGGAGAAAAAACTAAGCCCATGACTCAAGCAAAGGAAAAAGTTCAGGTTCCTGTTAACCTCTACAAACCGGCCAATCCCTATATTGGTAAGTGCATCTCTACAGAAGAAATGGTCAGAGAAGGCGGCGACGGCACAGTTCGTCACGTCACTTTCGACATTTCTGGTGGCAATTTGCACTATCTAGAAGGTCAAAGTATCGGGATTATTCCCGATGGAACCGATAAAAACGGTAAACCTCACAAAATTCGACTTTACTCGATCGCCTCTACCCGTCACGGCGACAACCTCGACGACAAAACTGTCTCTTTGTGCGTTCGCCGGCTGGAGTACAATGACCCGAAAAGTGGCGAAAGAGTATTCGGCGTTTGTTCGACTTTTCTCACAGGTTTGGAACCTGGGGCTGATGTCAAAATCACTGGCCCGGTAGGGAAAGAAATGTTGTTACCCGATGACGAAGATGCCACCGTGATTATGATGGCTACTGGTACGGGTATTGCTCCTTTCCGCGCTTATTTGTGGCGGATGTTTAAAGAAAATAATCCTGGTTACAAGTTCAAAGGTTTAGCTTGGCTGTTCTTTGGAGTTGCTTACACTCCCAACATTCTTTATAAAGAAGAATTGGAGCAATTGCAGCGCGAATTCCCCGATAATTTCCGCTTAACTTATGCGATCAGCCGCGAGCAAAAGACTGCTGACGGCGGTAAGATGTATATTCAAAACCGGATTCAAGAGAACGCAGACCAACTGTGGGAATTGGTTCAAAAGCCGAAAACTCACACTTACATCTGTGGTTTGAAGGGCATGGAAGGCGGCATTGATGAGGGAATGTCTGCTGCATCTAGCAAGCACGGCATTGACTGGGCTGGCTATCAAAAACAGTTGAAGAAAGAGCATCGCTGGCACGTTGAAACTTATTAATGTGTAAAGTGATTTAATCTGATTTGTAGGGCGGGCTTAGGCTTGCCCTATTTTTTTAAGAAAGAGTTTTTAGCCCACATTCCGCAGTTCTGGCTTTGATGATTAAGGTTTTTCATATATTCACTGTATGAAAAACATCTGCGCCTACCTTTTCTACTTTTGGTATCATTATTGTCAGATTTTTGAGATATACAAGAATTTTGAATTTACAGATATTTCCTAATATATTCATTTGTGGAATCTTTGAGCTAATTTGCCATAAATTAGATATCACAATTCCGGCAACATGATTTTTGCCTTGCTAATTATTGGGATTTATTCAACTATATTCTCAGGTTTATTTTCATCCTTATCCATCTTCAACTATTAAAAAATATTCACTGCAAACGTTTCCTAAATAATTCAATATATCCCAATACGGTTTACTTAGAATAGTCCGAAGAGAGGAACGTTAGCTTTCGCGATCCGAAGGAAAGCAATCTCCGTATCTATTTCTCATAGGGTTTTACCCTCAGGGCGGTCTTAAGTAAACGGTATTGCAATATATCCTGTTTTTTGTTAAGTTGCTCACCTGTTCGGCTCCATTTAGATTGACTAAGTGTACGGCTTAAAACATCTGAAATACCGACCGTATTGTCGGTTTATTTGTTGATTTCTTAACCTAATTTCTCATACTAGAGCGTCGGTACAGTAGAATATTTTGACAAAAAGAACGAAATATGTATTATGTAGGGGTTCTCGCATGAGGGCGACAGTAGATCGCGATCGCCAACCATTTTTTTGTCCTCATGCAACGCCGGGCCAAGGTCTACATCAACATACATACTATGCCGAGGAGTGTCAATTTCTTTTACTGAACCGACGCCCTAGTATTCCTAAATAGCCTAAATTTAGGACTGTTATCGCTCCTTCATCACTCTCAGACAGTAAAAATATGACCATAATTTGATAATGCTTATCTAGTATGGCTTTGTGGAGCGATTTTCTAACACCTTCCTTTGTTGGGATCGTTTGGGAAGAGATCCTTTGCTGTCGTGTCTTCGAGAATTTACTCTCATGAAAGTGACGAAAGAGCGTTATGGCTCCTTGAGGATCATTCATGGTTTTTACCTCTTTTATCCTGACTCAATATTTTTTAACCAAAAAAGCCTGAAATGCTTGCTGGATAAATATTTCAGGCTTGAATATTTCAACTTGACAACCATCAATTCTGTTTAAATATCTGCGGAATCTGGGCTATAATTAATGACAACTGTCAACTGTCAACTATCAACTGTCAACTGACTAAACTCCAGCAGCAGTAAAAGCTGCCCAGTGATAAGGATTGGCAAAAGGACAGGGTTTGCGGTTGCGAATTTGCTGTAAAGATGCTTCAGCAATCAGGCGAGAACTTTGTGAAAGCCGATCGAACATTTGCGAAATTTGAGGCTGAAAATCCGCCAGCAACACCTCCAATTCCTCGCCTGTCAAATCCCGCAGCCACCTTTGAGCCTCCGCAAGCGATCGCGCCACATCTCCCACTTGCAATCGAGGAAAACGCCCGAGATTTTCATAAAACTTGCTCGTCAGCAGCAGCGTTGAAACATCATTCACTTTCCACAGGCTGCTGACAACACTAGATGTGCCAGCATACAACAAACCCGCGGACAAACCGACAAAATCTTCAGTACCGCTGACTGAGCCTGCTGCAATTTCGCAAGCCGATAAAGTAACTAAAAAGTATTGCCGACAATCGAAATTAAAAATTTCCTCCAAAGTCATAGTATCATTTCTCACAAATACGCCTGATTTGAGCGGGAAAGCGAAATCAAGCACGCTCAAACAAGCAAAGTGAGCGCATTTTTTCTGCTGCACTTGTCCTATTTTCGCGGATGAATTCCCATCATTTACAGATATCGATCGAGAAAAAGCCTCTTTAATTGCTGGCTTCTGCCGCAAAATTTCTGTACTGGAAAAACACTGGGAAATATTGCCGATTTCCAGGTTGCTGTAAAGCGCATCTCTGCTGAAAGTGGGAACTGCCAACAGGTGCTGCAAATTCGGTCTGTAGCGGCCGATAGCTGCGCTGCGCGCGATTTGTCTCAACCGCAATAGCTGGCAGCTAGGAGCATAGCGAATTCCTCCGGCAAATCGATCGATCAAATAAGCAGGAGGAGGTGAAATTTCCCCAAAGGACGAACTGTGAGAAAAATCCGAACTGTTGTGCGTATCCAACAGATCGAAACCGCTGCGATCGCCGCCATGAGACCTGAAAATTGCCCCGGTGTCCTCCAACCCGTCTCTCACCCCCAAAGGCAAAGCATGGAGCGGCAAAGCGTGCAAAAATCGGTGCGGCACCACAATTAGCCGATCGCAATTTTCCGGAATCAGCGCCACCACTCGATCGATTTCCAACAGCGCGGCCAAGCGTTTGAGGCGAGCCGGGAGATGATTGATCCAGCGACCTTTTTGCTCGGAATAAGCGCTGAGGTACTCTCCGGCCCAAGTTTCGGCAGCTAAAGCATTTCCCGCCGCACAGAGGTGAACGGCGGGATATTCTGCACTCTTCACCACCACAAAAGCCACTACCAAATCCTCCAAACTCGCCCACACCACAGCAGCACAATTGGCATCAGGCAACAATTGGCGAATTTGCTCGAAAGTAATGGGTTCAACTTTGCGAGCTAAGCTGAAGAAAGGGTCGTTTGCCTGCACCTCGCGCGCAATCAACCCATCAAACTGCCGCCACAATTGATTTAAGTGCATAAAATCGGAGTTCGGCATCAGAGAACCGCTGTTCAAACCAGGGCTGTCGCCCTCAGAAATCAAGCTAGTGCTGGGTTCGGGTTGTCGCTGTTGTTGCTGCCGCTGTTCCCTTGCTATTTCCAGTTGCAATGACTCCAACTCGCTGCGTACCGCTGCCGGAATGTCGCCTTTTGGGGTCAGGGGGGATTTAACCAGGAGTTCTACCAAATTCCGATTTTTGTGGCGTTCAGCGTATTCCAGGGCTTTAGCGTAATATTCCGGCTGGCCCGGGCCGAGTTCTAGGCAAACTTGTACGAGGGATTTATAGAGTCCTCTCCAGGTGCTGACTAATTTGGCTTTTGAGTTACTTCCCCGATCGCCCAAATCGGCCGCATCAACCCCAACTTCGCTCCGCAAGAATTCCACAGTATCGACAGCAGTAGTAAAAACGCCGTAGGCGCGCAGCAACTCGCCTCGCCTTCGGTAAGCTTCACCCAAATAAAATAAAATTTGTGCCCAACGGTGGGGATAGGTTTCGCGAGTGTAGATTTGGCCGGCACTGTGATAGCAGGCGATCGCGCTTTCGATGCGAGACGAGTTTTCCGTCTCCGTCAGTTCCGAAAAAGCTCGGCCCAGATAAATTTGCAGCATGGCCCAGCGGTGGGGAGATCCGTGTTTGGTGTAGACTTGGGCTGCATTTTGATAACAGGCGATCGCGCTTTTGAGATTGCGGTTTTTTTCGCCTTTCACGTGTTGGCTGAAAGCGCGTCCGAGGTAGGCACAGAGCATTGCCCAGCGTTCGGGAGTTTTTTGGCGGTTGCAAAAGAGCAAAGCATTTTGATAGCAGGCGATCGCCATTTCCAGATTTTCCGCTTTTTCCCCTTTCACCCGCAGACTGTAGATCCTGCCGAGGTAAGTTTGGATCGAACCCCAGGCTTCGGGAAATTTGATGCGAGTGTAGACTTGCAAAGAATTTTGAAAGCAGGTGAGTGCCATTTCCAGATTTTCGACTCCTTCGCCCTTAATTCGATCGATAAACACCCGGCCCAAATTCCTTTGAGTCGTCGCCCATTGCAGCGGAAAAGCTTCCTTAGTCCGCACTTGCAAAGCTCTCTGGTAGCAGTTGACAGCGTATTCGAGATTTTCTGCCCGATTCCCCCGCAGGAAATCATAGTAAGCATTTGCTAAATTATTTTGAGTCGTCGCCCAGCGCCGGGGAAACATCTTGCGGTTGTAGACTTGCAAGGCATTGTGGTAGCAAACGACTGCCTGTTCGAGATTTTGGGCTTTGTCACCGCGCAGTCGGCGGCTGTAAGCGCGGCCGAGATTGTTTTGAGTGCTTGCCCAATCTCCTCCAAAACCCTCGCGGTTGCGAACTTGTAGGGCGTTTTGATAGCAGGCGATCGCAATTTCGAGATTTTCGGCCGCATCTCCCCTGAGGCGCTCGCTATAAGCGTTTCCCAGATTGTTTTGCAGCGTCGCCCACTGTTCCGGGTACTGTTCGCGAGTTCGCACTTGCAGGGCATTAGCAAAGCAAGCAATGGCTTGTTCGATATTTTGAGCCTTATCGCCTTTGGGGCGATCGGTATAAGCATTGCCCAGATTATTTTGCATGACTGCCCACTCTTGGGGAAAGTCTTTGCGGGTAAACACCTTAGCCACGGTTTCGTAACCGGCGATTTCGATTTCCAAGTTATTCGCCTTGCTACCGAGGGGAAACCGCCCAATTTTGTTGCTCAGATTGCCAATTAGGGCCGCAATGCGCCTCGCCTCTGATTCTGGGGCAGTAGGGAGTACCAAAGTTGCCCAGCGGCGCAGCAAATCTGCGAAATTCTGGTCTAGTTTGTCTAAATTGTTTCTCAGCAGCGCGTACACGTGCTGCGAATCAGGGTTGCGCGCCACTGCTTGCAATACTTCTGCTAAAAAAGCCAGATATGCTGCCCCGGTTCCGGGCAATTTAGCATTGCTCTTAGCAGATTCTAAGGGTGCGATCGTCCTTTGAAAGAATTTTGCAGCTTTGAGCAAGCTGTCTCGTGTCAGTGCCGGCTCTTCCAAGTAAAGCATTTGCACAAACTCAAAGTCGATCGACTTTGAGTCAGTCCTCAAAATCAAATCTATTCCTGAGTCCACAGGATTTTCCAGCAGCGCTCGGAGCATATTAACATCAGTTTCGCGACGCTGTTCGTCCATCGTGCATTCCGCCGAACTATTAACGATAGGATTGCTGCTTCTGTGCAGCCAATGAAATTAGGAACTGTTTCAATTTGGCTCTCGAACCGGAGGTAGGAGTCTCCGACGGATTATAGACCTTAAAGGATGAAATCAGTTAAACCAGGATTCACAAGTGGCAACAGACAGGCTGATAGCGAGATTAGCACCTACAATCACTAATAGTATTATTGTGCCCGTTGTCTTTAGCCAAATTCCGGTCTAATGCGTCGTCAGTGTTTCGGGGCGGGTTTCACAGACAATATTCGAGTAGAGGATAAAACTCAATTTTATCTTGAGATATTTTTTGTGTCGATCGGCATTCAAAAGCGGTTAAAAATTCCCAACCGGGAGTCTATTAACTTTAAGACTTATCTAGAAGTATTAAAAAAACCCGGTTTTTGCAGCATACACATCGTCACAGCGCAGTGTATTTGCCTAAAAAACTGGTTTCCGGGCAAGTCCTAAACTGGATAAAACCCGCCCCGACAGACTTGCAGCGGGGCGGGTTTACTTTTACCCTGATAGGGACTGATATCATGTCCGGTCGATTACCATAACAAAAACGGTTTGTAGTGCGCCCGAAAGTCCGCTCTGATGCTGCGGACTTCAGTCCGCACTACGAACGCATCTGATTGCGATGATCGAACACGACAGGAGGCTAAGAAACCGGGTTTCTCAGGAATAGCGCCTCTGCATATTGCGCCAGTTGCAGCGCTACAGCTCACAAAAATCAACCCAGTAGATTTTAGTGTACCGCTTGAGAGCGCAACGCTTCCTCAACGGCAAGCAAAGCCCGATCGACTTCAGCAGCAGAAACAATTAGAGGCGGGACAAACCTCAACACCTTCGGCCCGGCGGGAACCAACAGCACACCAGCGGCGATCGCAGATTTAACAATATCAGCCGATGTCAGTGCAATATCAGCCTGCAATTCCAGCCCGACAATCAAGCCCCAGCCCCGCACCTCAGCAATCAAATTCGGATATGCAGCCGCCAGTTGGTTGAGGCCAGCTTTCAACTGTGCTCCGCGCTGTTGGACGTTTTCCAGCAGGTTTTCCCGTTCTAAAGTTTGGCACACGCACAAAGCGACAGCACAAGCAAAAGGATTACCGCCAAAAGTGCTAGCGTGACTTCCCGGTTCAAACACATCGCAGTGAGACTTGCACAGCATAGCGCCGATCGGGATACCGCCGCCCAATCCCTTCGCAGAGGTAAAGATATCCGGTTCAATCCCGAGATTTTCGTAACCCCAATATTTACCGCTGCGTCCCATCCCGACTTGCACTTCGTCGAGAATTAGCAAAATCCCTTTTTCGTCGCAAATTTCCCGAATCCGTTGGAAATAGGCGATATCTCCGGGACGAACTCCCCCTTCACCTTGCAGCGCTTCCAGCATAATTGCAGCGACTTGGCGTTCATCTTTGTCGAGTTGCTCGATCGCCAGTTCGATCGCACTAATATCATTGTAAGGAACATAGTGAAATCCAGGAACCAACGGACTAAAACCCTTCTGATATTTAGGTTGTCCCGTCGCCGTAATCGTCGCCAAAGTCCGCCCGTGGAAACTAGCAACAGCAGTAATTATGGTCGGATTCGAGATATTTAATTGTTCGTGGGCGTACTTGCGCGCCAGTTTAATCGCCGCTTCATTAGCTTCCGCACCCGAGTTGCAAAAGAAAGCTCTGTCCGCGCAAGAATGATCTACAAGCCACTTTGCCAGCTCGCCCTGTACGGGGATGTAGTAAAGATTAGAAACGTGGTGCAGCGTCTGAATTTGCTGAGTTACCGCTGCCACCATCGCCGGATGGGCGTGTCCCAGAGTGCAGGTAGCAATACCCGCCACAAAATCGAGATATTCGCGGCCCTCGGTATCCCAAACGCGGCAGCCGAGGCCCCGTTCCAGGGCGATCGCAAAACGCCCGTAAGTAGTCATTACATAACTGTCGAAGCCCTCAGAACTGAACAAACTGGCTTCGGCTTGCACGCTTGGTTCTTTTAGTAAGGTTTCTGGACTCACGAATCGCTCCTTAACACATAATATGTAGAACTAGATTGTACGGTAAAAATCCAGCTTCGCGTTGCAGGCTGTTAATTTTGTCATAAAATTGTAACAGTAACAGCAATAAATCCCTCACAAATCTACTGATGAGTTATTACATTTCTCCTAACTTTCTCGATAAAGTTGCGGTGCACGTCACTAAGAACTTTTTAAATTTGCCTGGGGTAAGAGTTCCCCTAATTTTGGGAATTCACGGCCGCAAAGGAGAAGGTAAAACATTTCAAGCCGAACTGGTTTTTCGGCGAATGGGCTTTGAACCGGTGATGATATCTGGTGGAGAATTAGAAAGTCCCGATGCCGGAGATCCGGCGCGTTTAATTCGTTTGCGCTACCGCGAAGCTGCGGAGCAAATTCGAGTGCGGGGCGAGATGTGTGCAATTTTTATTAACGATTTGGATGCCGGTGCTGGCAGGTTCGATACTACGACTCAATATACTGTAAATACTCAGATGGTCAATGCCACTCTGATGAATATTGCGGACAATCCCACTAACGTGCAGTTACCGGGAAGTTATGACAGTACGCCGCTGCACCGAGTGCCGATTATTGTCACCGGAAATGACTTTGCTACGCTTTACGCGCCGCTGATTCGCGACGGGCGGATGGAAAAGTTTTATTGGGAACCCAGCCGGGATGATAAAATTGGGATTGTCGGCGGAATTTTTGAGTCTGACAATTTGTCACAAACCGAGATAGTGGGTTTGGTAGATAATTTTGCAGATCAGGCGATCGACTTTTTTAGCGCTTTGCGATCGCGCATTTACGACGAACAAATCCGCGAATTCATCCACAAGATAGGAATCGAGCAAGTTTCCAAGCGTTTAGTCAACACTCTGGAAGCACCGCCAGATTTCCCGAACCCTAATTTCAGCCTCGCTCATTTATTAGAAATGGGTAGTTCAATGGTTGGTCAACAAAAGCGGGTACAGGAAATGCGCTTGGTAGATGAATACAACCAATCACGGCTGTTTAACGTTCCTGGAACTGTCAATGTCCCGGCTGCTGCGCCAACACAAAATCAACAAAACGACCCCTCATCGAAATATTATAAGGCTTATGTCGAGCCAACTTCAACTATTAGTAACGGTAAAGCTGCGCGGCTGAGCGGCGAGGTATTGGAACAAGTACAACAGTTATTAGCAAGGGGCTGCAAAATAGGGATGGAATATGCAGACAATCGCCGATTTAAAACAGGTTCCTGGCAAAGTTGTGCGACAATTAAAACGGCACAGGAAAAAGATGTGGTTGCATCTTTAGAAACTTGCTTGGCGGAACACGGCGGGGAATACGTGCGGCTGATTGGTATCGATCCAAAAGTCAAGCGCCGGGTAGTTGAAACAATTATTCAGCGGCCACAGTAGGCTGTGCTTCGGGGCACCTTACAAATTCAAGAAGACTTGGCGGTTGAAACCGCGTCTATACAAGCAAAACCCGCCGGACGCCGGTTGAAGAGTGGGCAGTTAAAATTATGTTATCCTCTTCAGTCCGCGAAGGCGGACATCGTTTGTGTAGATGCGGTTTCAACCGCCGTCTTATCTAAATTCTGCTGCTAAATTATGCTGCAAAAATTTATCAAAAGTTGCCCGATCGGGCATAGCAACCTGAGCACCCACCTTAGTTGCACACAGAGCACCCGCTGCACAGCCCCACACCACCGCCTCCGACAGCGATCGCCCGCCATCTAACGCCGCAGCCAACCCACCGTTAAAAGCGTCGCCAGCAGCCACTGTGTCGATCGCCCTCACAGCAAAAGCAGGCACAAAAAAGCTCTCATCCGCAGTCACAGCAACCGCCCCGCGATCGCCCAATTTGACAATAACATTCTCGACACCGCGCTGCTGCAACTGTTTGGCTGCCCGAATCGCCGTTTCTGTGTCATTCACCGGAAAACCGAATAACTGTCCAGCTTCCACTTCATTCGGCGTGATGATGTCGATTAGCGGGTAAAGGTCGATCGGCAAATCCCCCGCAGCCGGTGCCGGATCGAGAATCACTCGCACCCCAGCTTGACGAGCAGCTTTCGCAGCTTTTAGGACAATTTCCAGGGGAATTTCTAACTGTAACAGCAAAGATGTAGCTTCAGACAACACTTTTTTAAGACGTTCTATATCTGCATCACCAACATTATTATTTGCACCCGGAATCACAATAATATTATTTTGACCGCTATCGTCTACGGCAATAATTGCCACACCTGAATGAGTGCTTTTATCTATTAATACATTTTCTGTATTCAAACCATAGGATTGTAAACTTGTCAATAATTCTTCAGCAAATTTATCGTTGCCCACACGCCCGATCAGGTGAGTCGAAGTTCCAAGACGCGACGCTGCTACGGCTTGATTTGCTCCTTTACCGCCGCCGGCAGTGAAAAAATTGCTACCGATGATAGTTTCCCCAGGTTGCGGCAATCTGGGAGTTTTTGCTGCGAGGTCAATGTTGATACTGCCAAATACAATGAGGCTCATGGATTGTTGAATTGGGTAATTGGTAATTAGGTTTGTAGTGAGGACTTCAGTCCTCTGAGTTTAATATTGAATTTGGGCATTGGGAATTGGGAATTGGGAATTGGGAATTGGGAATTGGTAATTGGGAATTGGTAATTGGGAATTGGGAATTGGGAATTGGGAATTGGGAATTGTCATTGGGAATTGTCATTGGCTTATCTTGCTTATTTCATGATTTTTCCATCTAACTGTCAACTGACAACTGTCAACTGACAACTGTCAACTGTCAACTGTCAACTGTCAACTGTCCCCTGAGACGTGCTAGAACTGGTATGGTCTAAATCGGTCAATGCAATGGCTGCACTCACTCTCGATCGCAATCCCTGTGTCCTGCTAGTAGAAACAGACGAAGTTCTCGCCGGACACTTAAGTCTAGACTTAAAATCCTCCGGCTACGAACCAGTAATAGCTTCTAGTATCGCCACAGGCCAACATTTAGCCCATAAATTGCAGCCAGCTTTGATTGTAATCGATCGCATACTTGGCCCTGAATCGGGGCTGTCGCTGTGTTCTCACCTCCGAAGTGGTGGCAATCGGGCGCCAGTGCTATTATTGATCGGTCGCGATACAGTGGACGATCGCGTGGCTTGTCTGGAAGCTGGCGCAGATGATTATTTTCTCAAACCTTACCGCACTGAGGAGTTTATGCAGTTGGTGCGCTTGTATTTGCAGCCGGATAACACCAGCAGCGAACAACTGAGGTTTGGTGATTTAGTTTTGGATTTGGCGTCTAGGCGAGCTCTACGCAACGGACGGGCGATCGACCTGACGATGAAGGAATTTGAACTGCTAAAGTATTTGATGGAACATCCCCGCGACGTTTTGACTCGCGAACAAATTCTAGAGAATGTTTGGGGTTACGACTTTTTGGGTGAGTCGAATGTGATTGAGGTTTACATCCGCTATCTGCGTCTCAAAATTGAAGATGAGGGCGAAAAGCGCTTGATTCAGACTGTGCGCGGTGTTGGTTACGTGATGCGCGAAGCTTGAAGTCAGTTGACAGTTGACAGTTGTCAGTTGACAGTTGTCAGTTGACAGTTGTCAGTTGACAGTTGTCAGTTGACAGTTGTCAGTTGACAGTTGACAGTTGTCAGTTGACAGTTGTCAGTTGACAGTTGTTAAAAAGTCCCATTCCAATTACCAATTCCCAATTCCCAATTACCAATTACCCATTACCAATTACCCATTACCAATTCCCCATTCCCAATCTAAAATCTTTATGAGTTATTTAACTAATTTCCTAAATATTGGGGTAATTATATTTTTGCTTGGATGTTCGCCGGCTTTACCTGTCGCAAATTCTGGTGTTACTGGTACTTTGGCGTCGCAGTCTCCGACGGCGACAACATCCGGTCAAGTTTTGCCTGTTTCTGCTAGAGCTCGGATAGCCGATCGCCAGATCGAACTTGAAGTCGCCAAAACATCCGAACAACAGGCTATGGGTTTAATGTACAGAACTTCTTTGGCCGATGACAGAGGAATGCTGTTTGAGTTTAAACCCGCGCGCTGGGTCAATTTTTGGATGAAAAATTGCAAGATTTCTCTGGATATGATTTTTCTGCGGGATGGAGTCGTGACAGCCATCGCAGCAGAGGCACCTCCTTGTACAGCCGATCCTTGTCCCACCTACGGGCCCGATACTGCTGTCGATCGAGTGATCGAGATCCGGGGCGGCCGGGCTGCTGAACTTGGTGTCAAAGTGGGCGATCGGATTGAAATCGAGTTTTTCCAGTAACACTTCGGACATTTTCAGGGCTTACACATGGGGCTAGAAACCCGGTTTCTAGGTGTATTTCTGGTTCCCAGTCGCAAAATTTAGTAGAAACCCGGTTTCTGAAGTCACTCCCCCTCTCTCCCCTCTCCCCCTCTCTCCCCTCTCCCTTTCCCGCTGAGTTCGGCTTCCAGAAAACCTCAAAAAATTAATAAACTTTACAAAACTTGATAATATCTGTTAAAGTATTAATGTAAGATACAGCACAAAGACCAAAAGATTTGCTACGATGTCAATCTGAGTTCGTCTGGGCTTGAGCTTGTTTGCAGAAGCTGTAGATTGTTAGTTCCAGGTATGAGAGGAGTCAGCGACTCGTTACCAATCCTGAGAGACGATGCTTAGCCGATCGGGCTCCTGGCACGAAAAGAAATTCTCTGGAACTTCTGGCGCCAAACCTGAATCTACTAAACCTGTCGGAAGTAAGATGCTACAAGCCAAATTAAGTGGCAAAGTTAACTTAAGGTAGCAAGGTCGGCTGCGATCGACATATCTGACCAAATATTGCCGAAGTAGATTTGCGGATTCTGCACTTTCGCAGATGAAGTTAAACTCTGAACAACAGTGCAATTAGTTTAGGTAGCAGAATTTCTTCAGATTCGCGTTGCACAATACCGAGGTATTCAGTTTAAGTTCGATCGCGCTCAACAGGCGATCGGGCAGACAGCAGCAAAAGTGCAAAACCTTTCACTTCTGGGGAAAGGTTGGCTTTAGAGTCACACTCAGCAGTAAATTTGGGATTTTCCACAACCGCTAATACTGTTTTAACAGCTATCGACGGCCAAGAGACAGATTTAAAACTGGCTTATTACTAATCAAAAACATCAGGTTCGCATCAGAAAATGGTGTCCTATACATGGAGACAAAATCACATGGCACCCGCTACATACACTAGATTAATTCGATTTTTACAAGAAGATTTGGCAATCTCTCCCGCGTCCATCGCTGTCGCCGAACGTGTTGGCGGTGACGAAAAACGGCAGCGAGATCGAGACCCTAATTCCTTGCCGATGGTTCTGTGGCAGTACGGTTTAGTCACTCTGGAACAATTGGATAAAATCTTTGATTGGTTATCCCAAGCCTATTAAAAGGATTTTAGATTTGAGATAAAACCCAAAATCCAAAATCCTTTAATAACTAAGATTAAGATCCAGCTAACTCTTTCGCAGCAGCGGCGATACCGGCACCAGGAAGGCAGCCTTCATGACCCAATTCTTGCAACACGACTTCCAAAGCGGAAATTGCTGCTAGAATATCGCGATCGCACACAAAGCCCAAATGACCGATGCGGAAGATTTTACCTTTCAAATGGTCTTGTCCGTCGGCGAGAGCAATATCAAACTTCTTTCTCATCAAAGTTCGCACTTTTTGAGCATCTACAGACGCAGGCGGCATAACTGCGGTAATGGCAGGACTGGCGGCATCATCAGCAGCAAATAATGGCAAACCCAAAGCTTTTACAGCGGCGCGAGTAGTTGTCATCAAGCGCTTGTGTCTGGCGAAAACGTTTTCCAATCCTTCGCCTTTCATTATTTGCAGCGATGCTTGCAGCGCAAAAAACATATTGACTGGCGGAGTAAAAGGAGTCGTATTTTTGGCAGCGTCTTTGCTATATTTACCCAAATCTAAATAATAGCGGGGCAGTGTGGCAGTTTTGTAAGCTTTCCAAGCCTTAGGACTAACGGCTACAAAACCCAAACCCGGGGGAATCATGTAAGCTTTCTGAGAACCAGAAGCAATCACATCTAGCCCCCAAGCTTCCATTGGCACGCTGACAGCACCTAAACTGGTGACAGCATCAACCATAATTAAAGCTTCGCCGTGGGCTTTGACGTGGCGGTTGATGGTTTCGAGGTCATTCAGGACACCGGTAGAGGTTTCTGAGTGAGTGACGATGACAGCTTTGATTTGCTTCTCAGTATCTGCTTCGAGTTTTTCGCGGAAGTCTTCGGGGTTCAAAGGTTGACCCCACTCAGCTTTGACGATTTCGGCATTTAAACCGTAAGCTTGTGCGACTTCAGCCCAGCGTTCGCCAAATTTACCATTGCATCCGACTAAAACTCGATCGCCCGCACTCAAGAAATTAATTATCCCAGCTTCCATCGCGCCGGTACCGGAAACCGTCAAACTCAGTACGTCGCCGCTGGTTTGGTGCAGCCATTTGAGATTTTCGGTACATTCGGCAAAAATCGCGTCAAATTCCTTGCTGCGGTGGCCCATCGGGTGTTTTGCCATTGCTAGCAAAGCCGCTTCCGGCACCGGTGTAGGGCCGGGAATCATCAGCATTAACTTGTTGTCCATTATGTCGTCCTAACTTTTTCGATGGGAGTTCTACAGAATAAATCAAATACGATCGGTTGGTACTCTAAGTTTTTTAACTTTTAATGCCAGTATGGTTAGTTTCATTTAAAGACCAACGGTATTCTACTGCCAAGTTCGATCGCTCGCAGCTTTGTTCTAATTGCTTTTGAATGGCAAGGGCTTTACGCAGGGTAATAATAAGTTGGTGAACTTGTTGCTGTTGGGGCGATTGTGGACTGACAGCAAACATTGTTTTGCGTTCTAACAATTGAAGTAACAATTCATAATGAATGTACGAAGGAAGGGGAATTGGCTCCATGAAAGCTAACATACCTCAGCGAACCGATACCCCATTGCAAGTGCATGGGGCATCACAGGTGAACATTAGATGCCCGACTTCTTATTTGTTTTCTAACCTTACAAAAACCCCTGCTTTGCCGATCGAATATTCGGGGCTGGGTGCGTTGGTAACGCTAAATTTTGCGATCGACTGGCGACAGCGAATAGATTTAATTGCTTTCTGGCAAAATATTTCTCTGCAATATAGCTTTGAGTGCTATTTTTTTTGCAGTTAGGCGCTTGAGTCGATGCAGGCTAGAATTTCTGATTATTTACCTACTCAATCATTTTTTATCAGAATTCGGGGGTGTTTTTGAACTAACCCCACCGATGAATCGGGGGGATTCGTGCGATTCCAATAAAGGTTTCACACAGGCGTGTTCAATGCGCCGCTACCCACTCAGTCTAGATTACTCTAAACTTTGCGTATACTTTTATGCTTCTATCGCTTGGAAAGTCCATCACTCTGCCAGGTTGGTACGCTCGACATCCTGCCATTATTTGCCCTTTAACTGTTCCGAATCGAAGTCGGATATGTCCGTTGCCTGGATTTCTCAGTACTAGGATGTTTCGTCGCGTAGATGGTTGCTCCTACTCGCTTGAATCTATTGTACCACGGCGGCTAAAGCCGTGCAACCCCTTCTAGGCGGTTGAAACCGCTACCGACTTATCCCCATGTCTCGCATCGAGGGGCCCGGCGGGCTCGTTCTTTGGTCAAGCAGTCTCGCCTTTGGTGATGGGCGGATGTGTCTTGGCAAGGGAGGCTAAAGCAGCACCCGGATCTGGCTGCTTGACTAGGGATTCGCCGATGAGGACGGCTTGGACTCCGGCGCTGGCAACTTGGGTGAGGTCGTCGGCTGTATGGATTCCTGACTCGCTGACGGTGAGGATGTTTTTTCCTTGAATTTCGGTTTGGCGCGAGGCTAATAGTTGGCTGGTGGTTTCTAGACTGACGGAAAAGTCTTCTAGGTTGCGGTTGTTGATGCCGATTAGGTTGACTCCTTCTAGGGTTAATACTCGATCGAGTTCTTCGAGAGTGTGAACTTCTATTAAGGCCGTCATCCCCAAAGTCTTGACAATTTTCACAAAGTATTGTAAGTCTTTGTCAGATAAGATGGCAGCGATTAACAATACAGCATCGGCGCCGCTAATCCGGGCGAGATAGATTTGGTAAGGATAGATAATAAATTCTTTGCAAAGTAAGGGCAAATCGACGGCGGCACGGATTTTAGCGAGGTTGTCGAAACTGCCTTGAAAGAACTTTTCATCGGTGAGTACGGAGATGCAACTGGCGCCGTTTTCTTGGTATGCTTGGGCGATCGCCACGGGGTCGAAATCTTCGCGAATTACGCCTTTGCTGGGGGAAGCTTTTTTGACTTCGGCGATGATTGCTGGTGCGGTTTTACCGTTTTTAAGCGCGCCGAGGAAGTCGCGGATCGGCGGCGCAAAGGGGAGTCTTTTGTGAAGTTCGGCTAAGGGCGTGCGATCGCGCTTTTGGGCTACTTCAACCTCTTTTTGCCAGACAATTTCTTCGAGGATGTGCCGGGGTTCGGCGTCGGGTACGGCGATTTTGTAGCTGAGGTAGAGTACGGAGACTGAGGTGCTGGGGGGACGGCGGCGGATTTGAAGCATAGTAGAGGGGATAAAGGGCGATCGCGACAAGTTTCAATCTATTATATGATAGAAGTCTCTATTACGATTAATTGAACAGAAACAAACTCGGATTGACATGAAAAAACTTTCCCAAAGCCTCAGCTTGTTTTTTGGTAATTTCTAGTTGACCGTTAACGATTTCTGTTGCCATCTCAATTGTGTCCATAATTCCCACTAAATCCGCTGGCTCTAGATTTTTAGCATCCATCAAATGAAGAAGTCTTGAGTGGGGAGTTGAAGCATTTATTTGATAATGTGTTTCTTCAAAATCCTCAATTAATTTGACTAAGAGTTCTAGGAGAGTGTCTTCTTCGGGAGTTAGATTGTTCCGAGAAAGCAAGCTTTCAACTATTTCTAAAAATATCTTGTTTTCATCTTCATTTTTGATAATGCGCGGTTGATATTGAGATAGCAAGCTGCTGTATCTGTCGGAGTCAAAAGTAAGGGTCATTTTTCCAGTTGTTTTTGTCATATTCTGCATGAGTCAAAATGTACTTGATATAAACAATCTGCTTTTGATAGTTAAGACTTACGATTAAGCGATATTTATTTCCTTTGATGTTGAAAATTGTAAAATTTCCAACTGCTTCAGCTTGAGGATAAATAGTTTGAACTTCAATAAGCTTAGTCCAGTTGGCTTGACTAGCAATCTTGTACCAATCATCGAGGGCTTCGCAAGAATCAGCATGATTTTGGCAGTAGTCTCTTAATTTTTTGCGACTGATAACGTGCATTTAGCGATCGATTTGAGGTTTGGCTGTTCTGGCTTTTGCCTGTTTCAGAGCACTTAGGAGGCGATCGGCGTTTTTGGGCGATCGGTACGCCTCTAATCATCGATTTAGCGGACAAGAGTGGAAAACCCATACATATAACCATCATTGCGGTGAACAGTTTTGCAGTATTTGTGACGC
>NZ_JAEQCE010000080.1:0-30121 GCF_020738665.1 Microcoleus sp. PH2017_08_TRC_O_A | reverse complement strand
GCTTTGAGGGACGGCTCCTTTGCTCTCTCTATCAATAGTGAGAGTATTGCTATCGCGTATGCCCTGTTTGTCCAGGGTTGTGCAGCGTAACACCGTCAGGGAATAATTGAGTTAAAGTGAGAGCGTCTTTTTCACTGACTGGAAAATTGCCCGTTTTTGTGGCTGGGTATGCGGGTTTAGTTTGGTTTGGGGTTGCGGGAGATTCAAATATGAATTCAGGGCCGTCAATACCGAGACTGATGCGATCGCCTGTTTCTAAAGTTTGGCAGCCTTCGAGCTTTTGGCCGTTGATATAAGTTCCGTTAGCGCTGTTGAGGTCGCAAATTTGCCATCTCGTCCAATTACCATGAGTTAAGGGACGGACTGCGGCATGGCGGCGGGAAACCATGCCGTGGGCGATCGACTCTAAAGCTATTTGACAATTGCGATCGCGCCCGATCGCCACTTCTCCATATTCAGAAAGTTGGTACTTGGACGCTAGCCCGGACGCAGCGCCTTTGGCGGGCACTTGTCGCAGAAATCCGATTTCATTAGTCATCAGTCAGTTGGCAGTTGGCAGTTGGCAGTTGGCAGTTGGCAGTTGGCAGTTATTAGTTATTAGTTATTTGTTATTAGTTATTTGTGATTGATGGTTGGGGAGCAGTTATTAGTTATTAGTAACAATCAATAACTCACCACTAACACCTAACAACTAGGAATCAATAACAAGTAATATAGGACAACTCACCAATAACAAATAACAAATAACAACTGACTACTGACTAATGACTGCTGACTAATGACTAATCATAAATTTGCTCTGGCATCCTGAACGGCTGCATAGAAAAATATGCCTGTGAGCGGTATGCTGAGGGCGAGGATGATGCCGGTAACTACGTTGCCGAGTTGAGCTTCTCCCGAAGACAGCTCAAAGATTGAGCCGACTGCGGCGATCGCAGTGATGCACGAAAGAGCTAACAATAAACCACTTTTTGGAGTTCCTGCCATCATACTGATTTTACGGCCTTTGGCGAAAATTTGTTCTTGACTAATTCTTCATTGAGTGCGAGCTTGTTTTCTACTCTATCTACAAACAGCACTCCGTTGAGGTGATCCATTTCGTGCTGAATTGCCCTCGACAATAAATCTGTCGCTTTCAGGGTTTGCGGGCGGCCAAATTCGTCGCGGTAGGACACTTCAATAGCTTCTGGGCGTTTGACTTCTAAATAAACTCCCGGAATGCTTAAACAGCCTTCTTGCAAGATGCAGATATCGCCGCTGCTACTTTTGATGGTGGGGTTGATCAAAACCAATGGGGGTGTGGCGGGATTGTCGGGTTCGCAGTCGAGTACGATTACTTGTTTGTTAACTCCGACTTGGGGGGCTGCCAAACCGATGCCGTCGGCACTGTACATGGTTTGCAGCATTTCTCGGACTAGCTGCCGAATTTCTGCATCGATGCTGCTGACGCGCTTTGCTGGCTGCCGCAGGACGCGATCGCCTAAAGTGTGTATTGTTAGGGGCGGTTTTTCTAACTTTTTCTTTTCAACCAAAACCTGAACCGTCATAAAACCTCGCGAGATGTTTGGAAACCCCCAACGAAAGCGGTTGGGGGATTACATGGGAACCAATACTATTATTTTCAATATTAATCTAATTTTAAGTAGCTATGACTGGAAACGCACCAAACCAACGGCCGGTGATTTCTCTGGGGCTTTCGCCTGTTTTATTGGCGGTAGAGCTTGCGGGGGCGAACGCGATTTTAGTGTCGATTTTGCCGATCGTACAGTTTTGGGCGGTTTTGCCCGATCGTATTCCAATTCACTTCGGCTTGGGGGGGCAGCCTGATGCTTTGGGCGACAAGGTGATGATTTGGATGCTGCCAGCAGTGGCTGCTATTATTTTTGTGGTTTTAACTGCGGTATCGCGCTATCCGCATACTTTTAACTATCCGGTACGGATTACTCAGGAAAATGCGCGCCGACAATATCTCTTGGGGCGAGGCCTTTTGGTTTGGCTGAAGGCGGAGATTTGTTGGCTATTTGCTTTTATAGTGCGGCAGCAAATTATTGTGGCTTTGGGAAATGCTCAAAGGTTTAGTATAGAGTTGGTTTTCGGGATGACTTTTTTGATATTTGCGACGGTTGGGGTCTATTTGGGGAGGGCTTATTTAGCTCGCTAGCTGTAGGCAAAAACTTTCACATAAAAAGGTTTGTAGTGAGGACTTTAGTCCGCATTAAAGAAAGGACTAAAATCCTGACTACAAACTTTCACATAAAAAGGTTTGTAGTGAGGACTTTAGTCCGCATTAAAGAAAGGACTAAAGTCCTGACTACAAACTTTCACATAAAAAGGTTTGTAGTGAGGACTTTAGTCCGCATTAAAGAAAGGACTAAAGTCCTGACTACAAACCTTTTGACTAAGCCATTAGATATGTTTGCTGGTTGTTCATCGGCAATACTCGCAACCGTCTATTTTTCAAATCTGGTTCTAACCCTAGTTCTTCCATGGGAATCACGCCCAGCAAAACAGCAGCAACGCCTTCGGGCAATTCTAAACAATCAAATCTACCTTCTCTCCCTTCTACAATAATTTGAGCGCCTGCAAAAATTCGACCTTTTTTGATGCCAGCCGATGTTTCTACATCTCTTTCTCCTACTTGTCTTAAACCTAGTTGGCTAATAATGGGAGCTGGCAAGGAAAGTAGAGTTGCTCCGGTATCGACAACAACTTTGTCGAGTACCGCACAACGAACTTCCTCGGTAGAAATGAATCCCCGTTCTGCCATAACTAGATCGATACGATTCGTGACGGTGATTGTAGTGATTACTTGACCCATTTGTTTGCCTTGAAGATTGGGGAGTACCAGGGTCATATTATGTTACCTCTTTGAGTGTAATTACTGGATATTTCTATTGTAATGCTATCTAGAATCGTGCTTAGTTGGTTAAAATCGTTTTAGTGACCTGTTCAAGTTAGAATTTGCCTCAACGCATGACACCAGAACCCAACTCTCCTCAACCCAATCCTCCTAAGTCGAACGTGACTGTAGAAAGCCCTAACGGTGCAAGCCCTACTGTGCCGCCAGAATCAGCGACAATCGTTGCTACTGCTGAACCGGAAAAACCGCTACCGCCGCCTCCTCCAACTCGCAGGGTTTTATTGCCGCAGCAGCCCGCACAAACGACTGCTGAGATGACTGGTTCGGTGCTGACGCTGGCGGCGATCGCAGCGATGATTGTAGGACTGGCTAACGATAGCATTTGGATCGGCTTAATAGGCGCCGTCGGTGCGATCGGCATATCGCTGCGGATGATGTGGCCGAGTTGGGGCAAAATTTGGGTGCAGGTAATTCCGCCGACTTGGCGCACGCTGATCATCTCTTGCTTCGGGCTGTTAGCTGGGATTGTGGGCTTGCTGATGCTCAGCGGTACTAATACTGAACCGGGAAGCCGCAACATCCAAATCAACTGGGATGCTATCGGAGCTCTCGGCGAGTTAATTGGTGCTTTGGGTCAAATTTTGATCGCAATTTTGGGCGTTTACGTGGCTTGGCGCCAGTACGTGATCTCGAAGGATTTGACGATTCAGCAAAATCGCATTACCCAGCAGCAAACGATTGATGCTTATTTTCAAGGGGTTTCCGACTTAGCCCTTGACGAGCAAGGGTTTTTGGAAGATTGGCCGCAGGAAAGGGCGATCGCCGAAGGCCGCACCGCTGCAATTATGAGCAGTGTGGATGCTGAAGGTAAAGCGAAAATTCTGCGGTTTTTGTCGCAGTCGAGACTGATTACTCCTCTGAAGCGCGATCGGCTTTTAGGTCGCCCCATCCTTGACGGCGATGGTGGCTACGCTGAAGACAGAGATCACGGCCTCCGCGTCATCGATTTAAACGTCATGTTAGCTGGTGCTGACCTCGCTGGCACGGATTTACGGTGGACTGAGTTGAGCGAAGCCAACCTTGTCCGAGCCAATCTCAGCAAGTGCGATTTAGTGAAAGCAAACCTCTCGCGCGCTATTCTGTACGACGCCAATCTCGTTCGCGCCGACATGAGAGCCACCAAATTATTCTACGGCTCGGCAGAAATGGCATCTCCCCGCAGCCGCACGGAATTTGCCAACTATCAAACGGGTGAATATACCGGCGCTGTGGTTGAACGTGCTGATTTCACTGCTGTCAAGCGGCTGTCGGACGAGCAGCGCTATTACTGCTGCGCTTGGTGCGGCTCGAAGTCGCGAGAGACTATTCCCGGCGGCTGCGAAGGTATTCCCAATAAACTGGGACGCTAAAATTAGCAGTACCGCTGTACTTACGTATATATTTGGCGATCGATAGGCAGCCGACTATACTGTATTTAAAATCAACAGTCTGGCGCTGTTTTAGCGATGACAAATACTGATTTAGGGCTAGAAGTAAGTCCGCGTCAAGCAGGCACTAAAAGCAGAGATGGGTTAATTTTTGTAATTACTATGTGGTTGCTGAGCCGATCGGTAATTGCGATCGGGATGCAGCTAATTGCCCCCTTCCTGTACCATCACTCGCTGCTCTACCAGTCTCAGGACTCAACGCCTTTTGTGGCGGGCTTTATTCCCAAAAGTGGCTGGGAGTTGTTCTCCCATTGGGACGGCGAATGGTACACCAAAATCGCTACCCTAGGCTACTCCTACGCCGATGACGGAGAGCAACATTCTGTTGCCTTCTATCCGCTGTTTCCCTTGCTAATTCGGGGGCTGATGACCCTCGGAATGCGATCGGACGCAGCAGGGGTATTAATCAACTCTTTTGCATTTTTGGGCGCATTAGTGCTGATTTATTTTTGGGTAGAACAGCGATACGATACTGGTGTTGCCAAATGGACAACCGCTATGCTAGCTTGGTGTCCGTTCTCGCTATTTTGCACTGTCATGTATACAGAAGGATTGTTTCTGTTTCTGACAGCATCTGCTTTGCGATCTTTTGAGAGGGGCGAGTATATTTGGGCTGCTGTTTGGGGAGCTTTGACAACTGCTACTAGGGGGCCGGGAGTAGCACTGATACCTGCTTTTTTGCTGACAGCTTGGAGGGAAAAAAGACCTCCACTTGCTTATTTTGCAGGTTTGGCTAGCGCTCTTGGGATATTTTCATTTAGTATATATTGTGCTATTAGATTTGGAGATGCTTTAGCATTTGTTCATGTTCAAAAGGGATGGGTTCAGCCGAGTTGGTTCGAGGTATTGATTCAAGCTCTCAAATTGAAGGTATCTGCTATCAGTAGAATTGTGATGATTTTTGGCAGCGGCTATTTATTATGGTTTTTGCACAAAAGGCTTACCACTATTGTTTTGACTTACGGTTTTTGCTCTTTAGCACTGCTGCTTAATTCCGGAGCTTTGCGATCGGTAAACCGCTACGCTTACGGTATGCTGCCGCTTTCAATAGCTCTCGGCTTGTTGCTAGCAGCTAAGCCTCGTTGGGGTTACGGGTTGATGGGATTGTTTGGTATATTTCTGCTGTACGTTTCCGTCAGATTTGCAGGTTGGCTGTGGGTAGCTTAGGGGCGATAGTTGGCGAGCATCTCTTGAAAAAACTTAATTTACCAGAAAATGAAAATCAGACTATTCATTACTCCAATCCTCGGACTTAAGGGTAGAGGTCGCTCTCAAACTGTCAACTGTCAACTGTCAACTGTCAACTGTTGAATCTACCTCCCAAGCTGCCTGAAAAAAGTCTCTTTCGCACAACATAGCGTAGCGATAGGTTGCTTCTACTTCCGGTATAGATTCGGCATAGCGATCGACCAAACTTTCCAGCCGTGAAGCTAAAATCTCAAACTCAGGGCTGCTATAGGTGACAATCCAGTCGCTCAAGGCGTGTTTTGGTATATTAGGCTTGGCTAACTGCTGTCCCAAAAAAGCATACAACCGCAAGCAAGGAGTCATCGCCGCTACTGTCAAACCTACACCGCTTCCCCAAGCTGTTGCTAATAAAAAATCCGTGTAGTGGCGGGTAGCAATTCCGGGTTTAGCCTCTTGCAAGTTTACACCCCATTTGGCTGCATATCCTTGATGCAAGCGAAGTTCTTCTAAAACGCCACTCCCGAGATTGTGGAGGATTTCAAATCCCTCCCAGTCGGGTGCTTTTGCCGCAGCAATACTGTAAGCGCGAGCAAATGCTCTCAGAAAAAATGCGTCTTGTGCAACATAATATGCAAAACTATTTTGGGGGAGGCTGCCGTCAGCAATGCCTCTGAGAAAAGGATGTTGCAGACAAGCTTCGCTTAAGTCTTGATTTGCTTGCCACAGATAGTTAGAACTTGTCATGAATTTTTTAATTTATCGGTGGTTATGATGGTAATTGTTATATGACTTACAGAAATCACTCGGTTTCTCGTAGAAATATTGGGGAAAGACAACGATGAATCTACTCACAAACCAGGTTTTTAGCCTCCGGGCCCTGAGTACCCTGTCTTAGAGTCCACCTCAAAATCTATGATAACAAATATATTTGGCTTGATTCCATTGGTGACTCTGGGCATTTTGTGGCTTATATTTCAGAAAATAGATAAGTGTTGGCGCAGTGCTATTTTGTCCGCAGCAATTGTTTGGGGAGTTATAGTTGCTTTGTCTACTGAAATTTTGAGTTTATTTAGGTTGCTGACTTTTGAGTGGGTGTTTGGGCTGTGGTTGGTAGCAAATATTCTCGGCTTGATGGTTTATCTAAAATTTAAACCTGTCAAGCCAATTTTTGAGAAAAGTCAAGAGGAGAAATTTTCTAGTGTATTAGTTGGGTTGCTAGGCGGTGTATTTTTTATTTTTGCTGCGGTTGGTTTAATTGCTGTAGTTGCACCGCCTAACAATTGGGATTCTATGACTTATCACATGAGTCGGGTTGCTCACTGGATGCAAAACCGCAGTGTCGAGCATTATCCCACTTCTTACGTGCCGCAGTTGTATCACCCGCCTGGGGCTGAGTTTGCGATTATGCACTTTCAGATTTTAACCGGGGGCGATCGCTTTGCTAATTTGGTACAGTGGTTGAGTATGGTGGGAAGTGCGATCGCAGTTTCTTTAATTGCTAAGCAACTGGGGGCAAATGGGCGGGGTCAAGTTTTTGCAGCAGTCTTTGCTGCGACTTTGCCGATGGGTATCCTTCAGGGTTCTAGCACTCAAAACGATTATGCTGTATGTTTCTGGGTAGTGTGTTTTGTTTCCTGCGGTTTAGCTGGACTCTCGGCAGGAATAACAGGGATTAATACTTTCAAAATCGGTGCGAGTTTGGGTCTGGCTCTCTTGACAAAAACGACAGCTTATATATTTTGTTTGCCTTTTATTATTTGGTTTTTTGTAGGAGGAATTCAAGGTTTTCGGGGGAAAATGCTGCAACCTATTTTGATAATAGCCGGTGTGACTTTTGTATTGAATGTCGGTCACTTTTGGCGAAATTACGATTTGTTCGGTTATGCGATCGGAGCGCCAGAAAGTTTTACAAAAGAATATAAAATAGAAGCAATTACTCTGCCAACTTTCCTGTCAAATGTCATTAGAAATTTAGGTATGCAAGCTGGTACGAGGATTTCCCGGATTAACGGTGCGATTGTCGGAGTGATTAACGTGCTGCACCGAATACTGGGCGTAGCGACAAACGACGCACGCATCACTTGGCCTCCCGGACAAGTATTTGCGATCGCCACACCCTCATTTAATGAAAATACAGCTACCAATCCCATTCACTTTGGGCTGATATTTGCCAGCATTACACTTATACTTAAAAATCCTATTTGGCAAAAAACAAAAATAGTGATAACTTATTTGATTGCTGTAATAATGACATTTTTACTTATCTGCTTCCTTCTGAAATTACAACCTTGGCACAGCCGCCATCACCTGTCAATATTTGTATTATTTTCGCCAATATTTGGATTGGTAGTATCGCAATTATCAAATCATAAAAACGCAAATTATCTGGTGGCAATTCTGATTTTAATGTCGCTACCGTGGGTTTTTCACAACAACTTTAGACCTCTCGTGGGAGATGGTAACATTTTTAATAGCAGCAGACACGATCTTTACTTTACAAGCCGCCCGAATATCGAGGTTGCTTACAATACAGCAGTAGATTTTGTTAAAGCTCAAAACTGCACGAATATAGGACTTTCTTTTTGGGCTAAAAATGCCTGGGAATATCCCTTGTGGGTGATGTTTCCAGAGCCGGGAAAACCAGCACCTCGCATTGAACATATTTCTACTATCGATCCTGTTGTCAAGCAAAAATTAAATTCCGAACCTTACAAAAGTTTTATCCCTTGTGCGATAATTTACCAGTCTACAAAAAATGACGGCAAACAAGGAAAAGAGATAGTCCTCAAAAATCAAACTTACGCACAAAAATGGTCGATGGAGCCGCTGAGCGTGTTTGTGAAAAAATAAAGTTTTGATTTATTTGATTTAACCGTTGACACCAGATTTTACAACACAAACTGAGATGAACAATATACCTAAGTATTCCTTGATAATTCCCATCTATAATGAAGAAGAAAATCTCCCAGAATTGTACCGACGAATTAGTGCTGTGATGGATCGAATGGACGGCGCTGTAGAATTAATTTTAATCAATGATGGCAGCCGCGATCGCTCTCTGGAAATTTTGCGAGAATTGCACGAACAAGACTCGCGAATTTGTTACCTCAGTTTGGCGCGCAATTTCGGTCACCAAATAGCTGTAACTGCTGGATTAAATTTTTCTAGTGGTCAAGTTGTAGTCATCATGGATGGCGATTTGCAAGACCCGCCAGAGCTAATTCTAGATATGGTAGAACAGTGGCGTCTCGGGTATCAAGTTGTTTACGCTCAGCGCACTCAACGCCGTCAAGAAGGTTGGTTTAAGCGGTTGCCTGCTTATATGTATTATCGCATTTTGCGGAATCTTGCTGATGTTGATATTCCCATAGATACGGGGGATTTTTGTTTGATGGATCGGTGTGTAGTGGATGTGCTCAATGCTATGCCAGAACGCAATCGCTACATTCGGGGACTGCGGGCTTGGATTGGTTTCAAACAAACTGCGGTTAAGTTTGAACGAGATCCGCGTTTTGCTGGCGATGTTAAGTATACCTTCAGCAAATCTTTTGCTTTGGCGATGAACGGTTTAGTCTCTTTTTCAAAGGTTCCTTTGCAACTGTCGATTTATTTGGGTTTATTTTCGGCTTTGGTGTCTGTTTTAATGGCTTTTCTGGTTTTGTACTGGCGTCTTTTCTCTCCGGGTGCGGCATTAAGTGGTTTGACAATTATAATTATGGCAGTTTTCTTTTTGGGTGCGGTGCAGTTGGTCAGTATTGGGATTTTGGGCCAGTATATTGGGCGGATTTATGAGGAGGTGAAGGGCAGACCGCTTTATACGCTGGGAGAAGTTGCTGGTTTTGCCGATCGACACCGACGATAGTAAAAAAATTATCAAGTAATAATCAAAAACGCCACCTTCGGCGATAAATTTATGTCAATGGGCTTTAACCAAGACACAAGTAGCAGCTTGACTAACTAGAAACTACCGAATTAAACGTAAAACAAGCTCGCGCTTTAGATTCCCGACTTCTTAAAAAAGTCGGGAATCTGGGTATTATATTTGTTTAGGTGGACTTACTTACCTACTTATAAAAGCTTCGACGCAATCAGAGCAACAAGCACAATTAAACCTAATCCTTGGCGAAAGTAATTAACGCCTTGAAATAATTCTTCCCAAGCCCAAGTAAACAAGGAGCCAAAAGCTACTAGCTCGAATCCTAGATGAATTTTACCTGTGGTAAAGATGAGGGTTGATAAAGTAGCTACAATCCCGACAATTAGCGGTAAATTTGGCGGTTGAGCTATAACAATGTTGCCTTCGTTGTCGCGGAATACTCGATCGAACAACGTATCTTGTCGGATTTCCATGAGTTTATGCTGTCAATGTAATAAAAGGTAGGAAGTGTCTGATAGGCAACCAGAAACTAGGCAACCACAAACACGATCGGCTTGATGTTTTTTGGTTTGTATTATGATAGTAAAATTCAAATATTTAAATTTCATCTATCGCTAGAAACAGTTGTGATGAGAAGGCGATCTATAATTGGACAGACTAGCGATCTGATGTCCGGTTTGTAGTTAGATTTGTAGTCAGGACGAAGAGTCCTTTCTTAGAGATTTGGAGGTTGGTCACTCCCCTCACAAATCCTCTGCCTGCTTAATTGATGCTTTTTTACCCGCTGCGACGCAGGCTACCACTAAACAAGCGCTGCCTAGGGCGATCGGCTGAACAGTTTCACCAAGCAAAATAGCCGATGCTAGGATAGTCAAAAATGGTTGCAATAGCTGAATTTGACCTACCCTGGCAACTCCGCCAATGGCCATCCCCTCATACCAGGCAAAAAATGCTACAAATTGACTGACAAAACTCACATAGGCAAAACCCAACCACGCCGTCGGTGCAGCGACTAATCCTTGTTTTAAAACTACAAATATTGTAGGCAAAACCTCGAAGGGAGCGATAACTATCAATGCCCAACAGATAACTTGCCACCCACCTAAAGTTTTAGCTAATCGCCCACCTTCGGCATAACCAAAAGCAGCAGCAATGACTGATGCAAATAAAGCTAAATCTGCGGTTTGGAGTTGCCCTGCACCACTAATAATTCCAAAACAAACAACGGTTAAACTTCCGGCGATACTAGCAACCCAAAACCGAGAAGATGGCCGATCGCCCGATCGCAAAACTCCCCCTATTGCTGTTGTCAATGGCAAGATTCCCAATACTACAGCACCGTGGGCGGCAGGTACTCGCTGCATTGCCCAGGCTGATAATAGCGGAAATCCGACAACCACTCCCAATCCGACAACTAATAAACTCCACAATTGCCGTTTAGAGGGAATAGCCTGATGTGTTATTTTTAAAGTAACTGCTGCTAGTATAGCTGCTACTAATCCGCGTCCTAAGCCTACAAAAATAGGGTCTAAATCCTGCACTGCGGCTCTGGTTGCTGGAAGTGTTAAGCTGAATCCAACTACGCCTAGGAAACCGTAAATTAGCCCGATTGTTTCTCGATCGAATTGAAGATGTTTCCAGTGTAGTTTCATTTTTTACCTGTGAAGTAGACTTGTTTTTTTAACAAAGTGCAGAGGCGTAAGAAGAAATTAAAATCGGGAGCATCCCATTTTTGCTTTCAGATGGCGGACAGTTGCATCAGAATAGTATATTTGGATCGCAGCAGTGCGAGCGTCTCGCTCGCGAACCCTGCCACGAGCGAGACGCTCGCACTGTGTAAAAAACGCTTTTTACCAAATTGGGATGCTCCCTTAAAATCAGACTATTCATTACTCCAATACTCGGACTTAAGGGTAGATGTCGCTCTCAAACTGTCAACTGTCAACTGTCAACTGTCAACTGTCAACAGTCTTACCAGACTGCCAAAATCAGTGGCATATTGTTGAGAGCGGAGATGACAGCAAAGTTTTTGCTCGGTGGAAGCGATGATTTTTCTGGACTGTGCAAGATGATGTCCTGTTTGTCAAGTGTGATCCAAGCAATTCCTGACAAGACTTGAATTTCTTGATGATTTTGAGGCAACCTGTACACCTCGTTTTTCATGAGGATTATGCGATCTGGCGCTGCACATTCGGAATATCTTTGAAGCATAGCATCTCCTTGATAATTAACAATCAAAAAGTCACAAATTTTCCCTCAATATCCTAGGAACGGGTTAAATATAGCCTTTCTCAAAAAGATGAAGTATGACTGACAGCTTATATAACCGCTTAGACAAAGAGGGCTGAAGCCCAACAACATACCTCACCTATCTGAGAAGGGCTATAAGTTCCTTGAAAACTGCAAATTATCCCTAAGGTTGTGTTCCCACAACCAACTTGCTAGATGAGCAAGCGAACTCTTAAACTCGCACTCCTAAAAAACACTTTTTACAAAAGTGAGATCCTCTCAAATAGAAGTATTAATTCACTTTAATCAAAAAACTGGAATCTGTGAAGATACGGTTTGGGAAACTTTGATCGGTACAGTTGCTCAATCCACCAACTGTTTTGGTAAAATATCTGAAAACTGTACTGGGCCATTGGACAGAGTAATCGCTTATAGTGTGGCTATAGCGGTTTTCGGTTAGGACACGGCAGAGCAGTGTCTTGTATTTCATTGAATTGAAAATTGCGATCGCCCTGTAGTGTCACGAGCGAATATGTGCTGTGAAAATACCCCTAGACAGACAATCTCCCAAACCGATTTACTTGCAGATTCGCGATCGCCTCAGACGACTGATCCAGTCTGGGACATTACCACCTGGACAACGCTTGCCTTCAATTCGATCGCTAGCTAACACCTTGCAAGTGGCCCGATTGACAGTCATTGAAGCTTACGGCGTTTTAGAAGCAGATAGCTTGATTTATGCTCGCCAAGGCTCAGGATACTTTGTCAGCCATCAAACAGTGCCTACCCCGAGACTGGGAACAGCTTTTCCGTCGCTTCAAGATGCGATCGTCCCAGACAAAGATGGAGGCGGTTTTTGCGATCGCTTCTTGGCTTCAATTCAGGTACAATCGCAAACAGGAATTACTGACTTTAGCTCGGGTTTTCCCCGTCCTTGGGGATTGCAAGACTTGCAAAAAATCGCCAGACGAGCCGTCACCGAAGCCGGAGATACACTCTTCAGATACGGTTTTCCTGGGGGACAGCCGATTTTGCAGCAACAAATTGCTCAAATGTTGGTGCAACAAGGACTCGATATTGCTCCAGAACAATTGATTCTGACTAACGGATCTCAGCAGGGATTGTCTTTAGCGATGCGTCACTATGTCCAAGCTGGCGATCGGGTAATTGTAGAAGCACCAACTTATCACGGAGCACTTGCTATTTTAGAAGATATAGGAGCTAAAATTGTCGGCATTCCCATGACGGTCGAAGGGATGAATTTAGCTATCCTAGAATCTTGTCTCCAGACTCACCGCCCTAAATTAATTTACACGATCAGCACGCTGCACAATCCTACTGGGCTGACAACTTCTCAAACTCATCGCCAGCAGTTATTAGCATTAGCCAGTCAATATGAATGTGCCATTTTAGAAGATAACGCTTACGAAGGACTAAATTTTCAGCCTGTTCCTCCGCCTATCAAAGCCTTTGACCAGCAAAACCTGGTAACATATATTGGGACTTTCTCCAAAACTCTAATCCCAGGTCTGCGAGTTGGTTGGATTATCGTTCCAGATGTCAACTATCAGGCGATTATGAGACAAAAATTATTGCACGATTTTCACGTATCAACTATTTCTCAGGCTATAGTTAGTGAATATCTGGCTTCCGGTCATTACCGCCGACATTTGAATCAGATTCGGATGCAAAACTTGCAGAGTCGAAATGCCATGCTGCAAGCTTTGGAGCGTTACTTTCCCCAGGAAGCAAGTTGGACAGTGCCTGAAGGTGGATTGTTTTTATGGGTGCATTTACCGAATTGCCTGTCAGTGCAAAAAATTTGTCAAGAGGCTTTATCTCAGGGTATTTTGATTGCTTGCGGTACAGCATTTTTCCCCGATCGCAAAGGCTATCCAGCAATGCGATTGAATTTCTCTCTTTTGCCTGAAGAAATTGAACGGGGTATCGCTATTGTTGGTAAGTTACTCCAGCGACATATGATATCAAGCTTGAAAGCAGTATGAATGATATAGCGGTTCTCAAAAAAGTAAGGTACGTTGTTGGGCTTCAGCCCTCTTATATTTATTATATAGTAAGCGAGGTCGCATCAAAAACTCCATTTATAATCATACCTCATCTTTCTGAGAAAGGCTATATATCGCAATCCTTGTCGGATATATTAATCTCTCTCTCTTTCTTTTTTATGCTTCTCTTCGTCTGTCTAATCTGCGGTTAGTTCAAAACAAGAATACTTATGTTCAAACTCTACGAATATTCGCCCTCAGGCAATTGCTATAAAGTTCGCTTGCTCTTAACTCAGCTCAATATTCCCTTCGATCGCACAGAAATTAATATTCTCCAAAAAGAAAGTCGCACACCCGAATTTTTGGTCAAAAATCCCAATGGCCGCATTCCGGTTTTAGAGATTGTACCGGGTAAATTTCTCTTTGAATCGAATGCAATTATGTTTTACTTGAGCGAAGAAACTGAGTTTTTCCCCAGCGATAAATTTGAACGCGCTCAAGTCATGCAGTGGTTGTTTTTTGAACAGTACAGTCACGAACCTTTTATTGCAACTTCTCGTTTTTGGTATTTGACAGGGAAAGCTGAGGAATATCAAGCAGCACTGCAACAGAAACAAGCACCGGGTTATGCTGCTTTGGGGGTGATGGAACAGCATTTAGAAAAAAATGAGTTTTTTGTGGGCGATCGCTATTCTATTGCTGACATCGGTTTATTTGCTTACACTCACGTTGCTGCCGAAGGCGGATTTGATTTGACGGGGTTTCCGGCAATTAAAACTTGGATAGAGCGAATCAAGAATCAGCCTCGATATATTAGCATTACAGATTAAGATTGCAGTCGGCTGCATTCTGGCATTACAATGTAAGTATAATGCCATAAAGTCTCCTATGAATCGACGCTTATTTTTGCTTTGTAGTATTTAAATAAAGAAGTAAAATTGTGAATACTATCATTGATCGTATTATATTAATCCAATATATTGTCCAATAAAAGCATAAAACTATCGTCGCAATCAAGAATTTTGTTGTATAATTTAAACAGATTGCCGGACTTTATATTGAAGGATATAATAATTGAAACCGAGAATCTTTACGCAAGGTTTTCGGGTGTAATTAATCGGGTTTAACACGAGACAAAAAATAAATAATTGTGAATGAAGACAAGAATTTTAGGATTAGATCCGGGCTTAGCAAATCTCGGTTACGGCGCGATTAGTTGTCATATTATCCCCGGTAAACAAGACGAGAATAGCGTTTCCCTAATTGATTGTGGCGTGATAAAAACAACGCCCAAGCAGGAAATGGGACAGCGCCTAAAAACAATTTACGAAGATTTGCATACGGTAATTGACGAGGTAAAACCAGATTTGGCAATTGCCGAAAAACTGTTTTTTTACAAAATGGGAAATACCATACTTGTAGCCCAAGCACGGGGCGTTTTGACGCTAGTATTGGCTCAGTGCGGAGTGCCGCTGTTTGAGTTTACGCCTGCTCAAATTAAGCAAGCTTTGACTGGCCGCGGCAATGCTGATAAATCGGAAGTGCAAGAGGCTGTGGCGCGGGAGTTGGAGTTGGGTTATATTCCGAAACCTGATGATGCGGCAGATGCTTTGGCGGTGGCTTTGACTGGTTGGTACGATGATGATATTTGTCCGAAAAAAATACCCTTGGAAACTGGAAAAATTTGATTTAAGAGCTTGCAAAGCAATACAATCCCAGGTATGCTAGGAAGGTAGGAAATAACAAATCTGACATGAAGAGAATTCGTCTAAATAGAGTTCTGTTGCTTCTTTCAGATTGGCGATCGCTTCTTCAATAGTTTCACCCGGGCTAGCTGTTCCCACTTCAGGGCATTCTGCCACATAAATATCTTTTCCCCAATAAACGATTTTTGTAAAGATACATTTTTGTAAAGATATGAGGCATATTTTTTACGATGCTTACTTAGTTTTCACTCTAATCATTATTTTGGCAAATCGGGCGATCGCCCTTTCTTGACTAAAGTGCGATCGCTCTTTTTTTGAGTATTCCTAACTATGTCGATCCAACACTATAGGCGATTTTTACGGCTTTGACAATCTTTGATGATATCGGGTATATTGCCACTATGTCTGATTTGACATTTAATCTAAAACAACCTAAACTATAGATGGTAGATGCAGAAAGTAAACCCATTGTCTGGCTTAGTGGTGAAGTAAAAACACCCCCCTTTTCTACTGATGCGCGTATTCAAGCCGGATTTCTGCTCCGAAAGCTACAGGATGGCGAAAACCTATCCATGCCATTATCTCGTCCTATGCCAAGCATCGGAGAGCGTTGTCACGAGCTGCGTATAAGCGATTCAGAGACAAGCAAAGCAAGGATTGGTGCATCATTTATCGAATTGATGTAGATGCTATTATTCTCTTAGATGTATTTAACAAAACCACAAATAAAACACCGAAATTTATAATAGAAAAATGTAAAAAACGATTGAAACAATATGACTGAAACAATACGACCTAATTTGAATTGATATCGGGAAGGTATTTTTATGGATCAAGCTAAACGCCAACGCTTAGAAGCAGCCGGATGGACTATTGGCACTGTAGAGGAATTTCTCGGACTTTCGCCAGAAGAAACAGCATTCATCGAAATGAAACTTGCACTTAGTAAAGCCATCAAGCAAAACCGGATTAGCCAACAGATGACGCAGCACGAGCTTGCCCAAAGAATTAAGTCTAGCCAGTCAAGGGTTGCTAAAATGGAATCTGGCGATCCTTCCGCTTCCCTCGATCTTCTTGTTCGCACTTTGCTCACCTTTGGTGCTACACGTCAAGACATTGCTGAGGTAATCCTTAACAGTGCTTCCTCACAGATATCTCCTCTTAACTGAGTTAGCATTCAAGTTCGATCGCCCTTTCTTTTCCCTATCCCCAAGTGCGATCGCCCTTTCTTGAGTTACACGATGAAGGACACGGCAGTGCCGTTTCCCTACGAATATCTGTTATTTTAGGTCATATTTGTAGGGACACGGTAATGCCGTGTCCGGCTTCTAATCCCCGCTGTCTGCACGCAAAAAACCTACTTTTGGTGTGGCGAATGCACCTTAGCAGCATCATCAACCACAGGATGAATTAAAGTCGATCGCAAATCTTGCCTAATTTTCGATTTCAAATACTTGCGCTGCAAAACCTGCCATTTTTGCCAAGCCCCGTAGCGTTTTTCTGCGAACAAACCAGCCAGTTTCGGCAACTCTTTTTGCAAATCGCGATCGACAAAATCTGTCAGAAACTCCTCTAAAACTTCACAGTCTTGAATATCGCCCAAACATTCCTGAACAGCTTTTACATCTTCGACATAAGCTTCATAAGTCTCCCCGTAAAAATCGCCAAACAGATTCATCAAATAGCGAACCCGCTTAGCTTGCTTCCGCAAATCGTGCAGAATTGTTCCCTCCGCTGCTAGCTTTTCTTCCACAGCCGACTCATTCAAATCATCAGCAACTTTAACTTTGCCATCCTGATATTCGGTGCCCAGCAGCCAAGCCGGATGCAGGAAAAATTCGCTGACTTGAGGTAACAGCAAATCCGGCAAAACCTCAGCAATTGGCAAATGTTCGATCGCCCGAAACTGCGGTTTTTCTACCCAATTCTCGATCGACTCTTTCAGCGACTGGTAACTTTTGTGTTCCAAAACAGCCCTTACCGCTTTCAAAGCCCGACGGCGCTGTTTGAGCAAACTCAACAAAGCCTCATCCAAAACTTCCTGTTCGTCAGCCGGCAAATTCGGGTAATAGCGGTTTTGGAGACTTTCGAGCATCACATCCAAATCTCTGAGCGTTCCCAGAATCCGGCCCACCTTACCAATTTTGCGTTCAGAAGCTGCTTTTGGCAAGTCTAAAACCGGAGCAAAACCCGTTACAGCCGATCGCAAACGCCGCATTCCGACTCGCATTTGATGAAGTTCTTCTGCATCTTTGTCTTTGAGAACTTCAGCCTCGTGCGCTACTGCTTTGCGGAAATATTTCTCGATCGCACTAGAGGCTGCGTCTCCGAGAGTTTTGACTTTTGCTGATGTTTTTACGTTCATGGTTGATGTAGAGTCCACTTTCGCGATCGACTTTAATTTTGATTTCAAGGCTTTTCTAATAAGGTGTTACATCCTAGCACACACTTTTCATTGATGAACCACAGCAATAATAAATCTTAATGTAAAGTGCTTGACAATTTATCCAAAGTCAGCATTTAGTAATACCAAATCCGGGTTATTCATCCCCGTTATAAATTGTAGGGTGCGTCGTTGACTGGCAGCCCGGTGGAGGGCGAGAATTCTTCGTAGCGATGCACCCTACGTCTCTGAGATCGTAAAGGGGGTTTCTTGTCCCCATTCGTAAGAAATATTAATGTCATGTGCTTGACAATTTATACAAAATCAGCTATATAAAATCTTCAATCTAAAATCTTCAATCTAAAATCTAAAATCTAAAATCTAAAATAAAATTCCCTCCCCCGCCCTTGGGCTAATAAAAATCTGATTTGTGGCGGGCTTTCCCAAATAGGTTAAGATCGCTGCAAACCGAGATTTATTTACCAAAGGGAGAGAGAGGGTGCGATCGGGAAGACAAGTTTTAAATTAAATCAAGTCCGCCCAGGTTGTCCGACTTCAAAGAGGCAGTTTAGCCTTTCCAGTCTTTCTCAGATTGTTCGAGCACGTAGGTTGCTACATCCTCGATTTGGTCTGGCTTCAAGCGGCCACCAAAAGCAGGCATAGCATTTTTGCCCTTAGTTACCTGAGTCGTAATAGCTTCGATAGAATTCATGCCATACTTCTCAAGAGCGCCTTTTTTCAAGGTTTTCATTGCCATAACGACGTTCCCGCCACCGATGTGACAAGCAGAACAGTTGTTGCTGAAGATTTTAGATCCTTTAACAGCATCTCCAGCCAGAGCAGGGCTGCCGAAGCCGAAAGTGAAAATTGTGAACGCTAACAAGGCGATCGATAAGAGTCTTTTCAACGCAGTTCTCCTCTAATGGACAGACAAAGGGTGATTCTTTAGTTATTTTACCTGTTTTAACAGGCGCGATCGCGACTACACGCACGATTGCTTTCTCCCGAGTAATTTACCACTTTTTGGCAGTGGCAGTTCAACTCTCAAAATTATCCACGCCCCAGCCTGGAGCTTTCTGAGCCGCCCGGATCACAAAAGCAGCCAAATTTTCAACCTCAGTCTGTGGCATCCAGCTTTCGGGTACTTGGCGGCACCAAAAAGTTTCCTCACTGCCGTCATAAGTCATCGGCTCTCTCAGATATGACACCAAACCATTGATGTTGCTGCGAGGAGGCGTTGCCCCCTGGAGATCTGCCAAAGACAGAGAGATCATCGGATCGGGCAAAGTTGCTCCTCCGACGTGGCAATTCATGCAATTTTGCTCGAACAAAACCTTGCCGACAGACAAATCCTGAGCTGAAAACAACCGAGTGTGTCCCTCCGTGTCCAATTCCAGTGGTACAGGTTCGCTAACTTTCAAATAGCGAGTTACATAAGAATCGCCAGCAGCCAAAACAGGTTGAGGAGCCAGCAGCAGGAGCGGCAAAATAATTAACATCCCCAACAGAAAGCAGAGAAAAACACCACGATGCATCATAAAGGCGTAGAAAAGTCAATAATCCACTAACATTTGCTCGTACAATCGAATTTTTTTTGTTGCGCTCTGACTTTCGTCAGTATCAACCAGTCCGCTAGCTCAAGTCAGCGAGTTCGACTGGGGAGAATCAATCAACTAGAAGTAAATTTGAGATTTCAGATTTTCGATAGAAAAACGGCGAGCCAGCAATCCTTGCCAAATCCCAGCCCCTCTCAATCCAAAATCCAAAATCTCAAATTTCAAACTAATTAACGAGCGCCTTTGCCACCAGCCCACTGGCGGGAGATAATTTTCGGCTGCAACAGAATGTGACCGGCAATCGCGTACAAATCTTCATCGGAGAGATTTCTCATCTCAGCGAAAATATCGGCACTCTTCATGCTCGGATGCAGTTCCGAAATTTCTTGAAACCCGTCATAAGTCGTGGGATTTTTCATATAGTCCACCAGCGACTCAATATTATTGCGGGGTGGGTTGGCCAAAGCTAGAGTTTCGGGACTCAAATTGAGGTTGGGGTCAGTTTTTGTCATGCCGGAAGCGTGACATTGAGCGCAAGTATTTTGGAACTGGCGTTTGCCTTGCTGGACTTGTTTGAGGCTCAGCACTACTGGAGTGCCCTTGTCATTTAAAGTTACAGTGCGAAGCTCAGCACTCAGTTCGACAGCCATCGCGCTGCTGACAAATAACTGAAATGTCAAGAATACAGCGGTCAGAGCAATGAAATATCTTTTAAGCATGGTTCTCCTTAAAAAAATCCGGCAAATTATTGAACGCTAAGAGAGTATAGCTGGCAAACAGATTTCTGTTCAAAATTCCTTTCTTTGGTGACAACTGGCGAAAGTTTGTGCAGCCATACCTTTAAAGGTAGAGGAATTTTGCGATCGATCTAATCTGCAATTCGTTTTGAGTCGCGCCTTTTTTCGAGAGCGGACATAATTGCCTTAACATCTTCCAAAGCCAAACGGGTTTGAGGGTGTTTGTAGGCAATTTCCAGCTCATCACACAAGCGGAGCACGTCTTCAACAGGGACGTTGAAGTCTTCTGCTATTTCTGCGATGGACAGGTCTGCAAAACCCATAATTTTCAGGTCGCTGACGGGTCAGAATTGAGTTGACGGCTATTGAATGAAAGGTGAACAATTTAACAAAGCGCTGTTAGCTGTCATCTGTTAGTTTGTTCTGATAGTTTGTTCTGAGATTTTGTGCGATCGCCAGCTAACTAATCACTAATTAACACTAAGCATTTTTGCTCATCCAAACTTCCCACTCCATCAACTTCCAACCAATATCATCCCATTGCCGCGTCTTTATTATCAATAGGACTTGGGCGCGCAGGGCTAAAAACCCTGTATCTGCGTGCATTTCTCGCTACTAAACTTCATGTTTTTCATAGAAACCATGGTTTTTGGGGAATTCCTCTGACATTTTCGTCTTTGGCGGACTCACCAACAGACGGGGCGATTTTCCATTTTTCGATTTGAGATTTACTCCACAGGTGTCTTATGGGGCTTGAACTTTGGTCGAAAATTTTGATCGGTTCGCCACAGGAGTCATCCGGCGCAGCAGCTTAGGGAGAAAGCTTGAAAGCGTGAGTCGGTGTCGCCACAGCGTGGTGGCTTTCGGTAGCATCGTGGGCGGGGAATTCCGAGTCTGCCAAGAAAGGCTGGGGCTGGTGGAGGCTGATGAGTCCAGCCAGAGTTTTCTTTAATTGAGTTCGGGGTACGATCAAGTCTACAAAACCGTGGGCGAAAGAGTATTCGGAAGTTTGATAATTTTCCGGCAGCTTTTCGCGCAGAGTTTGCTCGATTACCCGGCCGCCCGTAAAGGCTACAGTAGCTTTTGGCTCTGCAATTATAATGTCTCCTAACATGGCAAAACTAGCGGTGACGCCGCCGGTGGTCGGGTGGGTCAAAATTGGGATGTAAAGCAGTCTCGCTTCCCGGTGACGCTCTAGAGCCCCGGAAATTTTAGCCATTTGCATCAGGCTGAGCATTCCTTCCTGCATTCTCGCACCGCCGGAAGCGCAGACAATGAGTACGGGTAAGCGTTCCCGCGTGGCGTGTTCGATGAGGCGAGTCAGTTTTTCTCCGACAACTGAGCCCATGCTGCCGCCGATGAACTGAAATTCCATGACTCCGAGGGCAACGGGCAAATTTTCGATTTTGCCGATGCCTGTTTCTACTGCGTCTAGGTGGCCTGTTTTTTCTTGAAATTCGCGGAGTCGATCGCTATATTTTTTGCGATCGCGAAATTTCAGCGGATCGGTGGCGTGCAGACCTCCGTTAAGGGGCACCCAGGTATTGGGGTCGATCAACTGCTCGATGCGATCGTCACTGTAAACTCTGATATGATGCCCGCATTCCAAGCAAACCATTTGATTTGCTCGCAGGTCTTTGGTATAACTCAGGGCATCGCAAGCTGTGCATTTATTCCAAAGTCCGTCCGCAATTTCTCGTTCCGGCCGTTCTTGGGAATTCGGTACTGATTTTCGTCGATTTGCAAACCAATCAAATAGAGACATTAAAACTTAGGAATTGGTAATTGGTAGTTGGTAATTGGGAATTGGTAATTGGGAATTGGGAATTGGTAATTGGTAATTGGGAATTGCCATTTGTCATAATATCAAGTCCGCACTACAGAGGAATTATACTATAGACTGCCCGATCGCGCTGAACTACGAATGTCTCGCGTTCCCCCTGCTGGACGCTCGCGCTGTACTCTGAAGGTTATTATTCCGATGCTCGTCTCAAAGATATCAATTATCTACTATTGACTATTGACTAATGACTAATGACTAATGACTAATAACTAATCACTCTTATTCTGGCTCATCTTCAACAGGACTGATGAGCAGCGACGCAGTGCGCTGGTGTTGGGGAAGAACTTGCAAAGCTGTAGCACTTCCAGCCCCAAAATAAGATGCTATACCCAAGTCTACAATTCGAGCCGGGATTTGATGAGCCGCCAGGAGCTGCTGCATTAATTCGGCTTCCCAACGAAAGCTAGTGGTTTTGAGTGTAATCCAAGACACGGGATAATTTTACCAATTTGTCAACTACCCATCATCAAGCGGGGTACCGCTATGATGTGGGCTTGTATCTGAACTCCACCGCAATTCCGAAAACCTAGATAGAATCTCAGCTTTAGTTTCACTGCCCGATACATTAGGGGATGCTGACAAGCTCCCCGTACTCATCCAGTCTTGCCGGACAAGCAACGCTCTCATTGCAATGTTTCGTGCACCAACCAAATCAGCGTGTAACTCGTGACCACAGCATTCACAGCGAAACAATAGCCCTTTGTTAGGTCTATTAGCATCCGAAGTATGTCCACATTTAGGACAACTCTTCGATGTATAATTTGCCGGAACTTTAGTTGCTAACGAACCATTTAGATGGGCTTTGTAGTCAATATAGCCGTGCAATTCGGCAAAGGACCATTTCGCCTTATTTCTATTAGATCTACGCTGCTTCTTGCTAGTCTTTTTCCCGGATTTAGACTTAGTTCTATCCCTAATTCCGGTCAAGTTTTCTAGTCCAATCAGGCTGTTAGGCTTGGCAATTTCCTTGCTAATTTGGTGGTTCACGTCAGCGATAAACCGTCTTTCTCTTCCTGACAAAGCGATTAGTCTGCGCTTGGCCGAACGAGTGCCTTTACGCTGAAGAGTTGGTCTGGCTTTGTGATAACGGTTGGCTTTGTGTCTCGGGTCTTTTCCTGAGTAGAATTTCGACTTGTTTTGTAAGTCTGTTTCTACTGCTAAGTAGCGCATACCCACATCAACACCAGAAACTCTGGTTATTTTTAGTGGGTTAATTTCAGGTACTTCTACTTCAATACTTACCATTAAGTAGTAAGTCTTAGAAGAACGCTGATAGACGATTTTGGCTGCCCCAATCTTGGCACCATTGGCAATCAAATCTAGATGCTTGTTGTAGCCATCATACGGGACTACTATTCTACCTTGCAGCGTGATAATACTCACTTGCTGTTCGGCTTTAAAAGAGTAGTCCCGCTGATAATTTAAGGTACAGGTTCGAGAAATGTATTTAGGGGGTTTGTCCAACCCTTTGTACCGTCTCTTGGTATAACCTTTGGCAATAGCATCGTTAGATTGTTTTACCTTAGTCCAAAGAGTTTTGTAGGTTCCAGACACTTGTCTGGGTACGTTGCAAGCCATCTGAGCACCGAGTCCAAAACGAACTCGCAACTCGTTGTAGACGGCTTTTTGCAACTTCAGACCGTTACTGGTTTTACCCGTATCAAAAGCGACTTGTGAAGTATAGTTCAAAGCATCTCGGTAGGCTAAAGCAATCTGAGACACCAAAGCTTTTTGCTCGGCATTCAGGTTGAGTTTTAACTTGGCGGTGATTATTTGAGGCATTACTTTCACTAACTCTGAAAATATTGTATCTCGTGAATACGGCAAAAGCAAGTGGTGTGGCAGAAATAATTTGTACAGCGAGTCGACCGCCCCGAACCCTCCGATTTCTAAAGCTACCGATTTGGTTTGGGGCGGATCTCTTCACTCACGCGCATTCCTCCCGACGCTCACCTGGAAGTAGAGCGCGGGACTCCTGCTGATTTAGTTGAACTGATATTATGTTCGATCGCGCTCCCTAACCGTAGATCGCAAACCCTAATTCGGGAAAAAGAACTGCAAGTAAATAGATAAGATCGGTTCGCCCCAGAGAGCTGTAATGGCTGCACCGAGAGCCAGAAACGGGCCAAAAGGCATGGGTTGACGCCGATCGAGCAATCCGATCGCGATCGCCCCACCACCAACCAAAGCCCCGGCTAAACAAGCGATAAATGTCGCTAGCAGCAAGAGTTTCCAGCCCAGCCAAGCTCCCATCAAGGCTGCTAATTTGGTATCGCCGCCACCCATAGCAGTCTGCCCGAAGCCGATCGATCCTGCAAGTCCGATCGCGTCAAACAGCCACAATCCGACAACTGCTCCCAAAATTCCGTCTAGTACCAGATAGTGCACGGAGTCGATCGGGCTAAATGTCGGCCACCAACCCTTGGCGATTTGGAAAACCAATCCGAGTATCAAACCCGATCGAGTCAAAGCATTAGGCAAAGTCATTGTATCGCAGTCTATCAAAGACAAAGCCAACAGCCAGCTAAACAAAGTCCAAAACCCCAGCGTTTGGACGCTTACCCCAAACCGCCAATAGATCAGCAAAAACAGCAAACCCATAGCTGCTTCCACCAGGGGATAGCGGGCAGAAATCCGACTGCGGCAGTGATTGCAGCGTCCCCGCAGCCACAGCCAACCGAACACGGGTATATTTTCGTAAGTTCTGAGTTGATTTAAACATTTGGGACAGCGAGAAGGAGGATGTATCACCGACAAACCCGCAGGCAACCGATAGATTACCACATTTAGAAAGCTGCCGATCGCTGAGCCGATGACAAAGACGATCGCGGTGACAAGGGAATTAAATATTATTTCCATTAAGTTGTCTGTTGACTGTTGAATGTCGGGATTTATTAGTTGTTATTTGTTAAATTGTGTCCTGTAAATTACTAATCATCTTTGTAGTAACTAATCCAAATTCTCTGATTTTGATGCGGACTAAAGTCCTCACTACGAACCTGATTTTTCCAATTGTGCGATGTGTTATTATTTTAAGGTGTTACCAATCACTAATTACCAATTACTAATCACCAACTATCAATTACCAATTACCAATTACCAATTACCAATTACCAATTACCAATTACCAATTACCAACTGTCAACTGTCAACTGTCAACTGTCAACTATCAACTGCCTAATACATTTGAGATTCAATTTCGTCAAAAGTAACAAAACGTTCACCGGGCAACAAAACGGGATGCGAAGCAAAAATTAGCTGACCTCGATCGCTTCCTTGACTGACAACTACACCGGCAGGACGCTGCATCTGCTCGGAATGCACTTTCAAATACATACCATAGGCCGATCGAGCAACTCGGATCAAATCGGGAGCGATCAAGCTGTGACTTTGGGAAATTTCTATCCGGTGTTCTGAGTTGGGCTGGTATCGGGTCACGGGAAACTTATGATAATGGTATAGGTCTAGCTATTGGTTTTGGCTTGAGATCGATCGAACTTACCTTATTTTTTAAGAATAGACTAGGTGGAAATTAATACATTAACTTACAATCCTCCCTTGGCTGCGATCGAACTGCGACTCCGCGAGCTGCTTTCGGCTGAACTATACGCTGGTGCGTGGGTAGATCCGTCCCCCACGACGTTAATAGGGGTGTTCGAGCACCTGCGGAGTCTCCGCTACATCCTCCACGACTACGTGCCCAGGCCCGTGTCCGAATCTCCGGCCAACCCTGGGGAGGTTCGCTACCAATGGCAAACAGGCACTTTGCTATTCACAGATTTAGCTGGGTTTACGTCGCTGTTGGAAGCAAACACAGCCCAGGGGCGCAAGGGCGCTGAAACGCTGTTGGGGGTGATTAACGACTATTTTGCCTCAATGATTGAAATCGTCAGCAAGTCGGGGGGGGATTTGCTGGAGTTTACAGGAGATGCGCTGCTGGTGCAGTTTCTGGGAGGGATTGACCAAGAGGAGGATACAGCTAGGGCGGTGCGGGCGGGTTTGCGGATGCAGCGGGCGATGGCTAAATTTGCCAATATCGAAACGGCACGGGGTGTTTTGTCTTTGAGGATGCGGGTGGGTATCCATTGCGGTCGCTATATTAGTGCTGATATCGGTACACCGCTGCGGATGGCTCACGTACTGCTGGGGCATTCAGTCCAGCAAGCCAAGCAGGCTGAGGGTTCTGGGACTGTGGGGCGGGTGTGTTTGACTGAAACTGCTAGTTCGTCTTTGGGGGAGCAATTTCGTTTTGAATCGTGGAAACCGGGTTATTTGTTAGTGGCAGATGATTTCACGGACGATCTACTCGGAGAGTACGATATTACTTTGACTGGGCGGCGGATGCCAAGTTCGATATTGCTCGATCGCACGGTATCGGGTTTGGTGAGCGAAATCGAGGAAGCTGTGAAGCGGGTTGAACCCCTTGCTAGTTATATTCCCAAAACCATCTTGAGACTGCTGGTTGAAAATGCCGACAGGCGGAAAATCCCGCCGGATTTTCCCGAACCGACGGTGATGTTTGTCAACTTGATCGGTTTACCGGAGTTGGTGGACAAAGCAACGCCAGCCGAGGAAGCTAATTTGGTATTGGGCTGTTCTCGGGTGTTTGCGCTAATTGATGCTGTGGTGTCCGCGAAAGGGGGCGTCTTGCAAAAAGTAACGGCGCATTTAGACGGTTCGGATATATTGATTTATTTTGGTGTACCGGACGTTCATACCGACGATCCACGTCGCGCGGCGAGTGCGGCGATCGCAATTCGGGATCTAATTGCCAGTTTACCTCCGATCGTTATCGGCGGTGAAAATGTGAAAGTAAGCTGTCAAATTGGGCTGTCTCGGGGCCCTGTGTTTGCTGCTGAGGTTGGGGAACCGCGAGGGCGCAGGGAGTTTAATATCCTCGGCGATACGGTGAATACGGCTGCTAGGCTGATGAGCAAGGCGGGGGAAAATGAAATTTTGATTGGCGAAAGGGTGTTTGAGTCGATCGGGCTAAACTTCGATTGCGAGGCTTTGGGAGCTGTTTCTTTGAAGGGCAAATCTGCTCTGACTCCGGCTTTTGTGCTGCACGGTTCAAAGGTGGAGAGGGGAAAAGGCAGCGTTTAAATAAATTTTAAGACCTAGGCAAGTGGTATTATTGGCTACTCGCACAGACTAAACTCCGATCGATATTTCACCGTTCCGCTGCAATCCTGCAAAGCACCTCTTTCTAACTCTAACACCATAAAAGCTTCATCAGGTACATCATATTCGCATCGCAACATCTTGCTACTAGCAGGAACGAACCCGAAACGCGAATAGAAATCAGGAGATCCCAGCACAACCACTGCCTGAAAGTGCGATCGGGCGCACTGATTTAAACCCTCGCGGATCAGCAGCGATCCGATACCTTGCCGCTGATAGTTTGGTAAAACTGCGACTGGCGCCAAACCCAGAATTGACAAAGTGCTAGAACATTTTCCGGCGATGACAACCGGACTGAAGAAAATGTGTCCGACTACTCGATCCGATTGTACCGCAACCAAGGAAAATGTAGATGCAATTCCCCGCAGGCGATCGACTAAGTTTGCCTCATTTTCTCGCCCGAATGCCACAATATTGACATTGCGAACAGTTGCTAAATCTTCTGGCTTTTCAGTACGGATATCCATAGCTAATACCAAGAATGAGAAATCAATGCAACGGGTGCATCTCAGTTTTGCATTTAATAGTGCTGTCCCCGCTCACGTATTATACGATACGCGAGTGGGGACGCTCGCACTATAAGAAAAAAATGCTTTTTATAAAAATGAGATGCTCCCAATGCAACGATATTGGTAGGGTGTGGATTCCTCGATAGTATCCAAAAACCGGCGAACAATCTATCGAGCGACGCACCAACGATATTGGTAGGGTGTGTCGTCCTCGATAGTATCCAAAAAGAGGCAAAAAATCTATCGAGCGACGCACCATAGACAATATTTTATAAAACAAACTCAACATCAATTATTGTAGCAAGGATGTTTTAAATTGGTATAATTCCTGTGAAAGCTACACTCGAATATAGCTTTGCATTCCCTCTGCCGGCAAAACAATCAACCGCTGATTTCTCAAGTCCGGTTCTAAACCCAAATCTTCGAGGGGAATTAAGCCTAGTAAAGGTTCTTCTCCTGCGGGAATTTCTACACAATCATATCTGCCTTCCCGGCCAGCCACGGCAATACTGACATCTTTGAACAGACGAAATTGTCTGGCTCCTATTGCTGTATTTCCTTGGATTTCACCAACTAGGGTTAAACCTAACTGACTGATAATATCTGCTGGCAAACAGAGTCGAGTTGCTCCTGTATCGACTAAGACGTTATCGATGGTGATAGAGCGTATTTGCTCTGGGGGGATGAACCCTCTTTCTCCCAGGATTTCATCAATGTGATTGGTCACGGTTATTGTTGCGGTAACTCTGCCCATTTTTTTATTTTTTTATTTTTCTATAGAATGTTTTCTGTTTTCGGGTGCATCTGGCGCAAGGCGAATATATCCGTAGGGGCGAAACATGACCGCAATCAATATGGGATTATAACTAATAACTTATAGGCGGTCATGCTTCGCCCTCTTCCTTGCGCCAGATGCACCCCTGTTTTCGTTGACTTTTGATAGAAAAATATACAACCTAGGGTGCATATTCTATATTTTAACAATATTTGTAACTGAGAGCTATATTTTTATTTTTTGCTGAATTTCTGCTGACAAATGTTGCACATTAATAGCAAAAATGCTCTCTAAATATTGATTGTCTCAGCTTCTTCCATTGTTGTTTAGAAACATCTGCGCGAGTTTTGTCACCCGATGGATCGCGGATAGTCCAAATTGTATCTGCAATGCGATCCTCTTCGAGGGCTCCGCTAACAAGCGATCGCCCGTGAGAACGATAGTCGAAGTCCCAGAAAGCATCACCGGCGCAATCTCCTGGTGTAGCAATCATTTCGCGATCGACTGTACGGCGAATCGCATTCCATTCGCGGATGTAGACAGGAGAATCGTCCGATCGCAATTTGCGATCGCCTAATTGAGGATTAACCTTGTAGAAAAACCAATCCGTAAGATTATCCACGGCTTGAGTTCGTGATTCTAAATCCCGCGCTGTAGCACAGTCTAGATTTGGGCCGAGAAACATGGCAAAAGTTAACATACACACTGCGGAAAACTTCGAGATTGACTCGATCGATCGCGATTTAATTAGCATAGTGATGCGCTCCAGTCTTATAGTCCACAATTAGAAAGAAACATCTCGCGTCGAATTGCTGACCATTCGCTGATGCCAATTTTATCGTTTGTAGGAATTGGCTGTCCAGTCCGTTGAGGATGGCGGCTGTAAAAAATTGTATCTGCGAGGCGATCGTATGTCTGCTCGTAAGTTTCGCCGTTAATTGTGGTGAATTCCCATCCTGTCTCTTCTGGGGCGGGCCTAAAGCAGACTTCTTGGACGGATTTGACTCGCGGATCGATCGCCTCGCGCAATCTCCGCCATTGATTGCTATATTCGCGATCGTCCGTTTGGAGTTTGCGATTGTTTAGTTGAGGATTTACCCTGTAGAATAGGAAGTCTGTCAATCGATCGACGGCTTGTTCTCGCGATTCGGCTTTGGCTGGATGGGGGCCCAGGAGGAGAAGGGCGATCGCAAAAACACAAACCATTAATAATCTGGAGAGGGGTTTAATTGACAGCGACTTGACTAACATAGCAATTTGGCATTAATTCCTACTGATATCTCCACCATCTTAACCTGCACTTACGCAAGAGTCCAGAAAGCAGATTTTCATCAGAATACTTCGTTACAGTCCGTAAGTAGATGAGTGGGAAAATACATAAGTATGTCATTGCGAGCTCTTAGCGAAGCAATCGCAATCGCTATGATATCATTCCGATACTACCGGAAGTGATACAATTTTCTGTTATTCCTGAAGTTCTGCTAATAACTGTTCCCCGAAAGGATGTTCTTGCAATTTCTCATATGTCAAATCTCCTTTGCTGATGCCTTCCCGACACAATCCAACATAATTTTTCCAACACATGAGAACTTTAGGATGATTTTCTGGCAATTTGGTGCGAATAATTTCCGCTGCATCAAAATACAGCGATTCCGCTTCCGAGTACCTTCCTTGGGATTTATAAAGCAATACGGTTTACTTAAGGTCGAACAAGTGGTACACTAAGTATGATGTATAAAAAAGTAAATCAAGTATAGTGCCGTACAAAAAATTATTATTAGAAT
>NZ_JAEQCE010000079.1:0-24758 GCF_020738665.1 Microcoleus sp. PH2017_08_TRC_O_A | reverse complement strand
AGTTAAGCCCACTGGCAATGTCGGTAATGAGTTCGGCTGATGGATAGAGTTCCAATAATTTTGCAATTTGTCGGTCAAGGTCGGCTTTTTGATGCAGACGGTCGACTCTGGCGTAGAGGATAGTTCTTTGATTAGTTTTGCTAAATCCGGCATCAGAATTAATTAAATATCGTCGTTGACCGGAGGGTGTGCGAATGGCGGTAATAATACCATCTTTTTCCCATCGCCTGAGCGTATGTAGGCAAACTCCAAAATGTTCGGCTGCTTGCCTTGGGGTTGAGTAGCCAAAAGTGAATAATGCTGAATATTCGGCTAGTTTAACACATTATTCAGATAATTCAATCAAAATTCAGTAAATCAATCAACAGGAGAATGCTCTCAAAAAGCTACAACTTTTCAAGAGGGAGCGTCAACTTTTCCGCAGAAAAAAGCAGCTAAAAGAAAGAATTGGCTCTTCAGTACCTTTTTTGCTGAATTTTTCATTAAGCACGATCGCTTGGCTGTAAAATCCCGGCTTCTAGCCTAAACTTTGCCCCCAAGCCTCAAAGGCTAAGAATCATAACTAGGCTGATTGCCCGGTAAGGGTTTAGGCCTAGCTTACAGACTTATTGAGCATAACGCGCTAGTAGGTAAGCGCTACCAAACGTCACTATGTAATAATTGTAAACTATCCAAATGCCAAGAAAGTAGCACTCCTGGGCCCTGTTTACATACTGTTACATGGTTCAGTTTGATAGCGCCTACCTACTTAATGAAGAGCCAAAGAATTTCATTTTATCATACAGAAATCCTGGTAACACTTAGACTATTCCTAGACCTGACATGGTAAGGTTTTTAGATTTTTCGGGTTCGGAGACAGGGACAAAAGGTATAACACGAGCAGGTGCTGCTACTGGGGGCTGAGCGAACAAACGCTGGTTGGCAATCAACATACTTTCAATTATCGCTGCCGGTTCGGGGCGGCTGAACAGATACCCCTGCATGATATCGCATTGGTGCTGTTTCAAGAAAGCTAGTTCTGCTTCTGTTTCTACTCCTTCTGCAATTACTGTCATATTTAAGCTGTGACCCAGCAAAATTACTGCTGTGGTAATAGCAGCATTTTGAGCGTCTTCGCTGGCATTTCGCACGAAAATGCGATCGATCTTTAAGCTGTCAAAAGCAAATTGCTTGAGATATCCTAAAGTAGCATAACCGGTGCCGAAGTCGTCAATGGCAATCCGAATTCCGAGAGCTTTAAGTTCGTTTAAAGTTGCGCCTGCGACTGTCGCATTTTCTACCAGAGCGCTTTCGGTCATTTCTAATTCTAAATTAGCAGGCTCCAAGCCTGTAGTTTCTAATATTTGCACGATTCGGGCCTTGAGTTCGGGGTCGGATAACTGCCGGGCCGACAAATTTACTGATATCGTAAAAGGCGAGAACCCCGCCGCCAGCCAACTCGCGGCTTGAGCGCAAGCTGAAAGCAGTACCCACTCGCCAATCTGAATAATTAAACCTGTTTCTTCGGCTAAGGGAATAAATTCAGCGGGAGAAATTATACCTCGATCGGGATTTTGCCAGCGCACCAAAGCTTCAGCGCCGATAACTTGTCCGGTAGCAATATTCACCTGGGGCTGATAGTATACTTGAAACTCACCTTGTGCTAAAGCGTGGCGCAGCAGAGCTTCTAGAGCCAACTTTTCAGGGGAGAGGACACAAACCTTTGTAGAGTCGTTAGCTAAATCTTTGAGTCTGGCTTCTGCTTGGTGAAGCGCAACTGTCAGGGGTTGGGTAATAGTTTGCCGTTTCGAGACGCGAGAAGCGATCGCCCCCAACAATTCAGCCTTAGTAAACGGCTTTGTTAGGTAATCGTCAGCCCCCAATTCCATCCCCCGACGAAAATCGGTTTTGGCACTTTGAGCCGTGAGGAAAATAAATGGAATTGTAGCAGCCAGGGAGTTTTGTCGCAGAGTCCGCAACACGTCATAACCGTCGAGTTCCGGCATCTGTACGTCGCACAAAATTAAGTCTGGGATCTCCGAAAGTGCCATCTGCACCCCAAATCGACCGTTTTCTGCCACGATAACTCGGTAGCTGTGAGATTCCAGGAGTTGCACAAGAGTCTCCCGGATTAATTCGTCGTCTTCAATGACTAAAATTTTGAGCATGATACTTAGATAACAGATGGCACTATATATCAGAACCTGACTAACTCTAGCATACTCAAACTTGACAGTTACTGATTAGGCCAATTAGCTAATAAATTTTTAGCCAAATGGCTAAAGATTTTCCCTCGGTTCTTAAGTGACAATCAAAGAATTGGCAAAATTCGCAATAGTTTTCGATCGCTTTCAAAGGCATACAACTGTTGCGCCCGACTATTTTAATAAGATTTAATAACGAAATATTGGTTTTTTCTCATAAAAAATGCCGCCAACACTTTCAATACGTGGATGGTGGCATTTTTTATATAATGTCGGGTCAATTCGCTTTAAAAAGTGTTCGATCGTTCTGGCTTCATTCCTGGGATGGATGCGGACTAAAGTCGGAACGATCAAACCAATTTTATTTTGTCGTTTCAGGGGACATCATAGGATGGACTGATGGATGCGGACTAAAGTCCGAACGATCAAGCCAATTTTATTTTGTCGTTTCAGGGGACATCATAGGATGCGCTGCCTTAATTCACAGGTTTAGTGGAATTCGCGCAAAACTTGTCATCTACAATTGCAGAATTGATACTGACAGCTTGCATTGATGATGACGGAATGATGAGGTCTCGCGGAACTACAAGTGTCTTTTTGCAAACTAACTCGCTGCTGCCTACAGAGGCAAAGTTCCAAGCATAAAATTCGGGATTGCTGACTGTCGCACTGGCAGAAGATAAACCTAATGCAGTCATTAATACTAATCCCAAAGTTACTAAAGCTACGATCGCAAATCTCAGCATATTCTTTGTTTGAACCGGAAAATTTACCCGCTCGGGATTACTTCATTATGGCTCGATCGCCCTCAAGGCGTCAATAGCCTTGAGTCGATTTTAGATTTACTCCGACCGATGAGTCAGTGAGCTTGAACGGGAGTCTCAAATTTTCGACCGCGACAGGAGTCGGGGGCTAAGATCCGTTTTGGGATGGGGGTTATTTCGTCTCCAGATTCAACTCGTAGGCGATCGGCTCGGATGACTGAGAAACCACCACGAATTCATAAAAACCAGCATCATCGAGAGTTCCAGACCAACTCACCTCCTCTGCATCTTCCAGTAAAGCCTTGGCTTTGTTGGTGCGCCCAGGAGAATAAATTGATAGCAGAGTTGATTTGCGCGGAGCTTGCAAATTTACGCTCAAAATCTGATTTTGGGCGAACCGGGCAATGTAAGCTTTGCCTTCTCCGGGCTTGAGATTGCCTTTGAGGGTTTTGTTGTTCGCGCGGCGGTCAAATTCGACGCTTTCAAGAGTTGCTCCTGCTTGCAAAGAGGCGAGGGCGTCGGCGGTAATTGCTTGCCAAATTTGTCCGATCGGCAAACCGATGATATTTTTATTCCGTGGGTGCTGTGGAAACCAATAAAAGAACTTGGCATCAGCCAAATCGTACAGCGCTCGACTGCTCAAATTCAGCTTGTTAACCTCGGCTTTGGAGCGATCGAGATCGGCAGTCTCGTAACTGCCCAACCGCGCTCTAGCATCGCTGCTAAGGTTTTCGAGCTTGTTGAGCAAGTCGTCGCCGATTTTCTGCCACCTTTCGCGCCATTGGCGATCCTCGTCGCCTTCTTTTAACAGCCGCCCGTTTAATTCTGGGTATTTGGCATAGAAATTCTCATCTACAAGGTTGACGTAACCGTTGTAGAATCGATCGTCAATTTTAAGCCGAGAGTAGCGATCGCGCAAAGCATCCTCTTGCTGCTGCTTCGGGCCCGGAGTCACGGGAATCTTCTGCACTTTTGATTGCAGGTTTAACACATAATTGCCCGCAAACCAGCCAACTCCGCCCATACTCGATAGCACCGCCACTACGAACAAAAACATTTTCCAAGCAGGCATCTTTTGCTGATTGCCGATCGTGGCCACTCGCACTGGAGTTCCCGGAAGCTTCGGGGCGGGGGCTGGCACGGGTATGGGTGCGGCCAGAGGTGTGTAGTCCGGCGGTGGCTGCGTGAGTCCCAAATCCGGCTGTGGGGATGGCTGTGGCTGTGGCTGTAACAGCGGATTGCCGGAGAGAGCGAGCAAAACCTCGCGAGCCGAGGAGTAACGCTGGTTCGGCTGCTGAGCGAGCATTTTATCCAGCACCAGGGACAAATTCGGAGAGAGAGAACAGTGCGATCGCCAGTTCCAATTCAGTGTCTGACTGTCGAGCAATTCATGCGGTTCCTTCCCTGTCAACAACACCAAAACCGTCGCAGCCAGAGCGTACAAATCGCTGTGGGGAGACACAATCCCCATTTGCATCTGTTCGACGGGAGCATAGCCGAGTTTGCCGATGCGAGTCGCGGGGGTGGGAGTGGCGTTAGCTTCAGTTTCAGCAAATAGAGATTCTACGGTGGCGGCGATTTGTTTGACTCCGCCGAAGTCAATGAGCACGGGCATTCCGTCAGACAAGCGCAGAATTAGGTTGTCGGGGGAGATGTCGCGGTGAATCACTCCCAAGGAGTGAATGTATTCGAGGACTGGCAAAATTTGAATCAGCAGTTGATTGATTTCTGCTTCGATGAACCGCAAACCCTGACGCTTCCTGGCATCCAGCAGGAAGCGGTAATTTTGACCGGGTACGTAGTCTTGGACGAGAAATAGGTAGCCTCGATCGACTATACTGACGCGAAACATTTCGCGGAAGCGCGGGATTTGGTTGTGTTGTAGCTTGTAGAGCACTCCGGCTTCGCGCTCGAAGAGTTCCTCGGATTTTTGTAAGGCGTAACTTCCTTGTACTTGGGGCGCAAATTCTTTTAAAACGCAGGGTTCGTTAAATCGGTGGGCATCTTCAGCGAGGTAGGTGCGTCCGAAGCCTCCGTGTCCCAATTCGCGGACTATGCGGTAGTGGTTATTGAGAGTTATGCCGGGATAGATAGGATTAGTCATCACTTATAGGTGGATTTTGTAAACTGTCACGACTCCTGTTTGCTCGGACTATAAGAAATATTATCCTTAATTGGTATTGAAGTTCGATCGACAAGTAGTTTTCCGCGGCTATGAGTTGGGAAAAGCATTGTGTTATTATATAATTAGGGTAACAGTTGATGGTTAAGCTTAGAATATGCCAGCAAAAGACATCTACCACAATAATGTCAGAACAGCCCTGGAAAAGGACGGGTGGACAATAACCAAAGATCCGCTACCATTAAAAATTGGCAAACGTACTCTCAGTGTCGATCTAGGTGCAGAAAAACTATTTGCCGCCGAAAAACAAGGTCGCAAAATTGCTGTAGAAGTCAAAAGTTTTGTGAGTGCTTCACCAGTTCATGACTTAGAACAAGCTGTTGGACAGTATATTGTTTACGAAGATATTCTACAGCGATCGGAACCTGAACGGATAATATATCTGGCAATCCGTGCAGAAGTTTATGCAGAAATTTTTTCTGAACCTATTGGGCAGATTTTGCTAGAAAACAAGAGATTTAAACTAATAGTTTTTGATTCATTAAAGGAGACAGTTATCAGATGGATAGACTAGATGAATATCGCCAAATTGTTCGCAATGTTTTAGATAGTTATGCCCAGATTTCTTACGGACACGGAGAAATTAAAAGCAGCGTTATTGTCGATCGCGAACAAAACAATTTTTTACTGATGCACGATGGCTGGCAAGGGCCTAAAAGAATTCACGATTGTATCGTTCATGTGGAAATTATTGACGGAAAAATCTGGATTCAACAAGATGGTATAGAAACGGGAATTACCGCAGAACTTGTAGAATTAGGAGTGCCTAAAGACAAGATAGTTTTAGGGTTTCATCCGTATCACGTTCGGCAGCATACGGGATATGCGATCGCCTAAACCAGCTTACAATACAATAAAATTGGGCGTTGCTGAAACTAGCGAGTTTCGGAGGCAAATCATACTCCTTTCTCAGCAACGCCGAAATTTGTATCAAAAGCCCGATCGCGCATTTTGCATAAAAACGCGATCGAACACCAAACAATTAGTTTTAACTCTTAACAATTACCGCTTTATTTGCCATCAGCTTCTCTGAGCGCAGCCAGAATTTCCGGTCGTTTCATGCGCGCGTAGTTCCGCACTTTCCGGTCTTTGCCGATCGCCTTCAAGCGTCTCAGCGAAAGAGTATCGTAGTCTTCCTCGTCTTCCTGCTGTTGCTGCTGGGGCGGAAACGGCAATTCTAACTGCAACTGCGGTAGCTGAGGTTTCGACTGCGCCTTCGACTGCTTCTTAGCCTGGGTTTTTGGCTGCGCCTTCGACTGCTGTTTCGGCGGTGTCTCGGGCTGTATTTCTGAGTGCGTCGCAGCGGCTCCCAGTTGGCTGCGGAGCGTGGCAATTTGATTTTTTAGGTCATTTTCTACGTCTGCGATCGTGTCAGCCACAAACTGATTAATTATTTGGACAGTGCGATCTAATTTGATTGACAACAATTTTTCCAGTTCATCCAACTGTCTCAACACACCTTCAAGATTCATCTCCGAAATAACCTCCGATTTCGGAGAACTATTGCTGCCAGATTGTTCAATTTTTTTAGCCAATTTATCTACCTTTTCATGAAATGTTTTTTCAACTTGTTCTAGCAGATGCTTTATCTGTGTTATTTGATCGCGATCGAAGTTCTGCTCGGCTAGAGCTTTTACTTGTTTTTTTAGCAGGTCTTCATTCTTTTTAACAGATTGTTCTATTTGTTTTGTTAGACTCTCTACCTTTTTTTGAAATGATAGCTCAAATTGTTGCAGTAGAGTCTCAAGTTGTGCAGTTTTTTGAGTCGGCTGCGGAGCTAAATGTTCCATTTCTGCTTGAGCCGCAACTACCTCCTCGTCGGTCATTTCAAAAACCCAAGCCCACATTTGCTCAAGGCCGAGTTCTTTCGCAACAATACACCAATCTGAGCCGCAGACAACTTCGTATTCTTCTTCGTTGCTGTAAGCTTCAGTAGGACGTACAATTAAAGGAATTAAGTTGCTGCCTTGCTCGATGAGACTTCTCCTGAGAGCTTCCCGACGTTCGCGAGGGATTTCTCCCCCCTGAGTCTCTGGTACTGCAATTTGGGAAGTATAAATCTGACTGTGACTAATTGGCTTAATCCGCAAATATTCTACTATTCGGTTTTGATCTTGCGATCGATCCATCTTCTTACAAGTCCCCTTTTGTCATTAAAATCAGGTGTTTGGGTAATTATATATATTTGCACTTTACAGCCTGGGTTTTAAGTGCCACAGGACTAACTCAAGAACTCTAATGATAGGGTGCGAGACAAACACCTTACTCAGACTTTGGTTAGTTAAAGGATTTGTTGGCCTGAGTCTCTAAATCTGGGAGAGATATCGGCGGCGTGCTGTACCTGTGCGGCTGGCTGTGGGGTGAGGGCCCGGGCGATCCTGCAACGAGGGCTTCGCTAACGGCAAAACTGACTGCAATTCCTACAAAAAATCGACTGTGATGAGTTTAACTGGCTGGGGGACACAAATTATACACTGCTTCACTCATCTTTACTTTTTTTGGCGATCGGGCGATCGCTACCGTGTTCAGGTTTAGCAGGAATTGCCAGTTGTGAGTATTTTTGCTCCTAGTCAATCACCTTTCAGAAATCCGGTTTTAACTCTTGTGGGGTGGGCTTCTAGCCCGCCCCCAAAAAAGCAATTGAGACGGCTCACAACTTATGAGTATTTTGCCAGTAATCAATAATTTTAATCATTGTTTTGTCGCCTAGCCCTTGAATACGTTCCACCACATTGGCAAATGACACAAACGGCTTCACATCTCGCTTTTCGTCGAGGATTCGTTGTATAATTTTATCGTTCACTAACTTAGTATATTCAAAATTCGCTTTCAGTTGAGATTTATCTTGAGTATTGAGTGCCTCCAACAGCGACATTGGTTGAGAAGTTACCTGTTCAACTTCTTGCACAGTATCTACCAAAGTCGATTTTTTAGATGCAAGCTCGGCTTTAAACTCATTAATTCTGTTAGCCAACTGCGCTTCAATTAACAGAGGTAATTGTTGGGCAATTAGGTTTTCAATTTCTTGTATTCTCTCGGCTAACAACTCTTTTTCACGGGCGTGTTCAGCTTTCAATTCATGAATTTGAATTTCTAACCGGGCTTCAATATTTGTCACTCGCTGCTCTAAACTAGATGAGGCTTCTAGAGTTTGAATTTCAACTGAAGCCTCAGTTATTGATTGCTCTTTGATAGTTTCACTTTCACCAGCATTCTCAGTGATTGCGGTTTTTCTGAGAATTTCCAGTTGTTCTAGGAGAAGTGCTTCATTTTCTGGTTCCAGGATGAATGCTCCGATTGTCTCGCCCTTGAGAGGTTCAATTTCCCTGGCTCTCGCCGCGGCGTAGTATTCAAGGTTTCCGTCTACTATTTCGTAGGCATCCATGCTGGTGCGGCGGACAATTATCGGATTAATCAAGCCTCCTGCATCTAAAATTAGTCTAGCTAATTTGTCTAAATCGCGATCGGCAAAATTGGAACGGGGAACTGCGGAGGTAATTCTTTTGACTGCAACCAGTGACGGAGATAATTTTTTCATAAGTTTTTACTTACCTATTTTTACCAAAACTTCTTCGGCTAGCATTTCAAATTCTTGGGATGAAGTGCAATCCGGTTTAAAATCTAGCACCGAAATCGGATCGGCGATTTCCATATTGCCCACGATTTTAAATAGTTCTGCACACTTTGCTAAATCCTCTCTCTCATAAATTACGCTGTCCATAATTTCCAGGCCGTAGCGTTTGGGAATAGCCTCCCTCCGCTTGGGCAAACTGTACTGTACAAACTTAGGATTGGGTGAGATTTTGCAAGGGAGGATGCCTAAAATTTCTAAAGGTTTTTTGCCGATTTGTTTTTTGAATCCATTAACTTTTTTAATAAAATCCTTGACATTAATCAATCCTTGATTGGCAAAAGGTTTTAAGTCAGAAGGAATAATTAAATAATCCGCAGCAATCAGGGCAACTCTGGCGAAAAAATTCAAAGATGGCGGCGTATCAATCAGTACAATATCGTACTTATCTTCTACTTCCGCTAGTTTTTGAATTAAAATCATGCGACTGTAATCTAGTTGATTTAGTTCCGTTTCATAGTACATTAAATCGATGTGGGAAGGAACTACATCGATTTTAGGATTGCAAAAATTAGACTCGCGGGCTACTTCGGCGATCGAGTAAAAATCCTCTGATTGCAAAACTTGAAGAATATTGCAATCTTTCAAATCATCTTGTTCTTCATCTTCAAATTTGACCAAACCAGTTGCAAAGGTTGTATTTGCCTGACTGTCTAAGTCGATGACTAGGACTCTTTTACCTTCCTTGCTCAGGGCTGCTGCTAAATTGACTACTGTTGTGGTTTTACCGACGCCGCCTTTGTTGTGGTAAACTGCTATTATTTTCATACTATTTTGCGGGGTTTGGGGAATGATTAAATCGGATGATTTAACTAAAATATCTTCAGGTATTTGTTCGGGGGATGAGACTTGAATGATTTCAGGTTCTGCGGTGGCGGGATTGTTTTGTTGTACCGATACTTCGGTAATTAACTCAGGAGTAACTAAATTAGTTTTACTATCTTCCAGTTCTAGATTATCTGGATTTATTACAAACTTTAAACTATCTCTGCCAATTAAAGCTATAATTTCATCAATTCTACTTTCAAGGTCTTGTCCGGCGCACTGAAATGCTAGCTGAATATCATCGCTCACTCTTGCATAAATTCTAATCTCTTTGCCGTTAGTTATGAGTCCGTAGCGGATGCTTAAACTTGTTAAGTAACGCTTCAGTTTCCGCCGATGGCGGTCTAGATTTTCCTTGGGATGTTTTGCTTCCATGACTAAACTCATGGGCGAGTCTGCATCGAACACTATGGGGATAACTTGGGTGGCAAAGGAAAGGAAGTCTAGGCGAATATTCCCAAAGGCGATTTCTTGGTGCCAAGTGTCGGGGGTATAGCCGAGTTTTGGCAACAAATAACTGACAATGAGTTTGCTTTCTACTTCGCTTTCGTTGCGACAGTTATTGGGATTGAAAATCATGTTTCATGGGGAATTGGGAATTGGGAATTGGGAATTGGTAATGGGTAATTGGGAATTGGTGTCAACTTCATGTCAAATGTAATCTAATGTTTGACTATTAGCCCCGCTGATCCCCCCTAACCCCCCTTAAAAAGGGGGGGACAAGAGTAATTTCAAAGTCAACCCCTACTCCCCTTAAAAAGGGGGGACAGGCAATGCTCAAAGTCCCCCTTTTTAAGGGGGATTTAGGGGGATCTAGACTGCGCTAAAAGCAAGATTTATCAAAAATTCTAGCTAGGGATTGTGATATTAATAAAACCCGGTTTGTTTAACAAAACCGGGTTTTTAGGGGATTTATCGCGTTTCAAACTTATTTGGTTTGAGCGTGAAATTCCTCTAATGTTTGATAGCCACCAGCGGGGTTGTACAGGTGACAGTTGTCTGCAATCCGCTTCATTAAAGACCAAGAAAATTTGGTTTCATAGAGATGAGGTTGCCAGTTTTCCTTTAAGCTGCTGTGGGCTAGGCGCAAGTTGTACCAGGGTATAGCAGTTGAAAGGTGGTGGGGAACGTGCACGTTAATGTCGTGGCACAGAAACTCAACCCAGCGGGGATAGTCGCAGTGAACTGTTCCCGATAGTTGTGCTTGGGCTTCGTTCCATTCTTCTGGTGCTTTAAATGAAATGTCTGGCGCTGTGTGGTGAACAATGGTGAAGGTGCTCATCCAGAAGTGGTAAACCATCCAGGGCATCAACCAAAATTTGATGAATCCCCAAATGCCTGTGGTGGCTATTAAAGTCGGAAATACGATCGCAGCACCGATCAAAACCACAAAAACCGAAAACCGCACTTGTTCGCGTTGTTGACCTTCTTTGAAGCGCCACCACATAAAGTGTACTTTTGCCCAGTGGGCGATCGATCCAATCCACCACATTGGGCCGAAGATTAAACGATAAGCTATTTGTAATGCTTTGGGCGCGGCAGCGTAGCTTTCTGCTGTCATTGGTTGCCAAGCATTATCTTCACCAATTTTGTTGGTGTGCTTGTGGTGATAATTGTGTCCGTGACGCCATGCGTGAAACGGAAAAATTAACGGGAGAAATGCGAGATGTCCGACTAAATCGTTTACCCAGCGGCGGTTGGCAAATGACCGGTGTCCGCAGTCGTGGCCTATCACAAAAAAACCGGTTAATCCGGTACCTGTGAAAATCCACATCAGGGGCAGTAAATACCAAGGTGATACTGCTAGGCCAAAATAACCAACAGCAACTAGAAGAACGTTGACGATGACTTTTGTCCAAGCTTTGCGAGGGTTTTTGACAAATACTTCGCGCGGCAGGGTTTGGAGAATATCTTTGAGGCGCAGGTTGGAAGTGTCCCTTGCGGATGTCAAATTTAGTGGTTTTTCGATCGATGCTGTCATAAATTGATGTCTACTCTCCGTATGCCAAGTGGATGGCTTAACAAAATTAACGCAGTAAAATATCAGCTCGCTACTAACAATTAGCAGACGAGTTGAGCATTAGGCAAGCGCTTTTTAGCAAATGCTAGCGATCGCTAGCCGCGGATTAAATGGCTAGCGCTTTTGGTTAAAAAAAACACTGCGGTTAACAAAACTTTACTTTTTATACCACAGGGGCGGCACAATTAGCACGAGTTGTTACTGGTAATTGCCGTTGCCCACAGCAGAATTTTTGCCGATCGCAACTTGAGATCCAGCAACGGAGCGCTGCTGTTTGAGGGTTTGGACTTCCAGCAGCAAGGAGTCGATTTCTGCTTGCAGGTGCAGGAACTTAACTTGCTGATCGGCTTGGTAGGGGCACTTCACCGAATCTACTTTGCGCGCAAAACCCGTCGATAGCGTAGCAGAACTAGCGATTTCGGGATTGCTAGCCGTGACTTGAGGCCGAGAAAGAGTGGAGGAATTATTTGACATTAGTAATTGAGTAGACATATCTACACATTCACACCATTAAGTTACTTTAACCTGAACGGATCGTATCAAACATTAAATTAACCGATCGAGCTAAAATTAGTGTAAATTCTTTGCCAAAGCCTAGAAACCATTGACATCGTGACCCTGATTCTACCTGTAACTGACTCTGCTGCTAACTCCGCTGCCCGCGCAGCCTCGCCGAAACTTCACGGTTGGCCGGGCTTGATCGAAGCTTATCGCCCCTACCTGCCGGTGACTGAAACCACGCCGGTAGTGACACTCCAAGAAGGCAATACTCCATTGATTCCAGCACCTGCGATCGCCTCTCTCATCGGTAGAGATGTGCGCGTGCTGGTGAAATACGACGGCCTCAACCCCACTGGTAGTTTCAAAGACCGGGGGATGACGATGGCGATTTCCAAGGCGAAGGAAGCCGGCGCCAAAGCTGTAATTTGCGCCAGTACCGGCAATACTTCGGCAGCGGCGGCAGCCTACGCCAGACGCGGGGGAATGCGGGCTTTCGTGTTGATTCCCGAAGGTTACGTGGCTTTGGGCAAGCTGGCGCAAGCTTTGCTTTACGGTGCGGAAGTGATTTCGATTGTCGGTAATTTCGATCGGGCTTTAGAAATTGTCCGCTCCATGGCAGAAAATTATCCCGTAACTTTGGTCAACTCCGTCAACCCTTACCGCTTGGAAGGCCAAAAAACCGGCGCGTTTGAAGTAGTGGACGCCTTGGGCGACGCCCCCGACTGGCTGTGCATTCCCGTCGGAAACGCGGGAAACATCACAGCATACTGGATGGGTTTTTGTCAATACCACCAAGTGAATAAATGTTCGCGCCTGCCACGAATGATGGGATTCCAAGCAGCCGGAGCAGCACCGTTGGTAACGGGTAAACCGGTGGCCAACCCAGAAACTTTGGCGACAGCAATTCGGATCGGCAACCCTGCTAGCTGGAAACAGGCTGTTGCTGCTTCCGAAGCCAGCCGCGGCAGTTTTTCTGCTGTCACCGACGAAGAAATTCTCGACGCTTACCGCTTGTTAGCATCCGAAGAAGGGATTTTCTGCGAACCAGCTAGCGCTGCTTCTGTCGCCGGTTTGCTGAAGGTAAAAGACCAAGTTCCAACAGGAGCAACGGTGGTTTGTGTACTCACTGGTAATGGTTTGAAAGACCCAGATACGGCAATTAATCACAGCAAGAACAACTTTAAGCAAGGAATTGCTCCGAATTTGGATGCAGTAGCTGGCGCGATGGGATTTTAAGCAGAAGGAAGAGAGAAACGGCACGGATTTGAACACGGAGACACGGATGAATTTAACTGAGTTTTATTTCAGGAGATATGAATACTCTGTGTTCTCTTCTGTGTCTTTTCTTCTTCAGTCAAGCGGATGTCCTTGAGGGGAGCCAAATCCGTTACCGAACTTCATTCGGCTATAATAGGATTATCTGTCAAACACTCTTGAGAAAAAGTTATGTTACTAACCAAACCTCGTGCCGATCGAGTTGTTATGTATAATATCAGTTGGCAACAATTTGAGAACTTGCTCGCGGATCTCGGTGAAAGCCGTGCTGCTAGATTCGCCTATGACAATGGAACTTTAGAAATTATGACACCCTTACCCGAACATGAATACTACAAAGAAACGATCGGCGATACTGTTAAAGATATAGCAGAAGTGTTGGAGCAAGATTATGCAAGTTTAGGATCAACCACTTGGAAGCGAGAAATCCAAAAAGCTGGAGTAGAACCAGACAATTGTTTCTACTTCCAAAATGAGCCAAAAATTCGCGGCAAACTCCAGTTTAATTTGGAACAAGATCCGCCGCCGGATTTGGCTTTAGAAATAGACGTAACGAGTAAATCTCTCAGTCGTTTTCCCATTTATGCTCGGTTGGGTGTGCCTGAAATTTGGTGTTACGATTCGGGTGAACTGAAAATCTACCAACTGGAGGGGAAAGAATATATTGAGGTACAAACTAGCTCAATTTTTCCAACTCTTCCGATACAAGAAATACCAGAATTAATCGAGCAAAATCGTAATTCTGGGCGGATTTCTTTGCGTAAAGCCGTGCGAGCATGGGCGAGAGAAAAATCGGGAGAACTCTAAGATATTTTTCAATCAAATTTAGACTAATATCACGAGCCGATAAAACTTCTTAATATGCCCATTAGCTTAGCTACATTATTCAGGAAATATTCATTAGGATCGATTTCAACTACAGAATCAAATAATTTCATAAATTTCCAGTTATATCAAGATCCTCGGCGGTTGAAACCGCGTCTACACAAACGAAGTCCGCCTACGCGGACTAAGAAATAGGACAGGCAAGATGCCTGTTCCACTCTTAGTTAAAATTCATTGTGGGGTGGTGAATACCATTACTCAAAGTCCCCCTTCTTAAGGGGGATTTAGGGGGATCTAGGCTCGACTACAAGCGACATTTCCTATGGTTTTCAGTCGGAAGTTGACACCAATAGCCGAATCTCTAGCCCCTAAACGCGACATTCTACATTTCCCCCTGAGAAATCCATGCACCCCAAAAATAGGGATGAGATAACAATTGATAATCGGGGTTAGCCTCAATAAACTCCTCTGAAATAACTTTTTTCTCGTTGATAAACTCAGCGAGAATATCACGATCAGGATCGTCACGAAATTGTTGTAACTCCCGAATCGTAATTGTGCGAATATAAGATTGAGCCTTTAATAAAGCTTCTCGCTTACCTAAACCCAGCTCAACATCACTTAAAAACCGATCCATCAACAACAGAGAAGGGCGGGTAGGAACTTCCCACAAACTCATAATTAAAGCCTTACATCCCGCCACCGCAAAGGCACGCCGCAGCCCAAAAACTCCCTCTCCTAATTGCACGTCTCCCAAGCCAGTTTTACAAGCAATTAAAATCGTTACTTCATTTTCCCATAAATCAATCCCGGCCACATCCTGAGCTAATAATAATCCTTTCCCCGCATCCTCTGGTAAATTTTTCCCTTGTCGCGAAGTGTTTGCCCCAGCAAAGGCTAAACCGGCACGAATCATGGCATTATTAGCAGGGGCAACGGCAAAGCGATCTAAGGGGTTTTCCGTGAGGTTGAGTGCAGGAGATATTTTATATTGTTCTGAGACTTTCTGGGCAAAGTTTCTTAACCATTCCGCGCTATTTTCTTTGCCTTGTGCCGCACAAGTTACCGCTTGATTTTCCATTGCCATCAGCAATTTGGAATTGACTAAATCTCGATTTTTTGCTAAAAGATTTTCTTCCTCTTCCGAAGGACAGTTGAGCAATTCTTGGGTTAAGCGAATATAGGGACTTTCTGGTTGAAAATAGCCGTGGGTGGCAATTAATAAAATTCGCGGACAGGCTGTTTGAGACAACAGGGTTTCTACGGCTTTATCGCCTAAATATAGATTGGGAATGGCTAATTTTTCCGCGATGCTTTTGGCTAGGGTTTCTGTTTCGGGAAGGGGGTCAAATTCCTTTGAGGATAGACTATGAAAAACGGGTTTTGTACTGTGTGAGTTAGCACCAGATTGGGACAAACTTTCTGTTTTAGGTTTTGTCGAAGGGGGTTGAGGATAGTCAAAATTAGGATTGGCAATAATCAAGGATTCGGATGCGGTACGGTCTGTCTCCAGTTTCCATCTTAAAACATCTTTGCCACTACTGAGATAACTGATTTGATAATTATCTCTTAATAACTGTTGGCCGGTTTCATCGACGGGCAAAACGCCAAAGGGAATCAGGCTTAATTGGGAATCTGGGGCGATAAAAATGTTTTGGTAAGGTTCCAAAATTGAAAGGAGAGGAGTAAATATTTTTTCCCGTAGGGCGTTGGGATATTCGGGGTTATATTGATAAGCATTTAATCGCTCTTCTAGTGGTGCTTCACCTGTTTTTTTCGTGCCTCCTCTTGCTGCCATTATTTCTGAAGGTGGGGGATTGTTTTCTAAGGATAAAACTTGACGTACATTGTCAATTAAATCATCAATGGGTTGGGCTTCACCTAATGAAATCATCTGCACCGCATCGGAATCTTCGGCGGGTAAAATAAATGCCCAATATTCCGCAGATTTCCATTTTTTAGCTTCGGGGGCTGTAAAATCATAGCGATCGAACCGCACATATTCCACTAATACCGCATTAGCGGGTAATTCCAACGCAACCGCCCGACGATCTACGGTTTGATGTTCCAGTTGAATCTCAGGAACTTGGGTGGCGAGTTCCTTTTCTAATTGTTGACATTGTTGTTCTAATTCCGCAATATTTTTTTGATACTCTCCCAAACCATCACGATAAACTTCTATGCGAGTTGCTGCATCTTGAATGGGGAAACTATAGGTGCGGTGAAACAGTTCTTCTTGCAAAGAACGGAGGCGATTAAACTGGGGTTTGAGGTGGGAATAGCGTTGGCTGTGGATGGCAAAGTTAAACGCCGCTAGCGCTGCTGCCGTCAGAGATTTGCGTTTTAAAACGACATCTAAGGCTTTTTGGACTTGTTCGGGATAGTTGGATAAATGTTGAGAAACTAAAGATATGAAAATCTCTAATTTTTCTCTATTATTTTTAATATATTGCAGTCGTTCTTTTTCTGAACTAAAGGCAAAATTACGACGAATTAAGCGAGTCTCCATTTCGGTGGCTTGGCGTATTTTTTCAAAGGCTGCTTGGGGCCGGTTCATAGCTGTTAAAAATAATCCCAAGTTATTCAGACTAGATGCCACATTAGAATGGTCGCCTGGAAATAGGCGTTTTATCATTTCTAATGCCTGTAGGTAGAGAGGTTCAGCATTCGTGTAGCGTCCTTGGGAGTTGTAGAGTAATGCCAAGTTGTTCAGACTGCTTGCGACATCATGATGGTCGCCATTAAATAGGCGTTTTCTCATCTCTAACGCCTGTAGGTAGAGAGGTTCAGCTTCCGCGTAGCGTCCTTGGGAGTTGTAGAGATATGCCAAGTTATTCAAACTGGTTGCCACATTGGGATGGTCGCCTGGAAATAGGCGTTTTATTATCTCTAACGCCTGTAGGTATAGAGGTTCAGCTTTCACGTATCGTCTCTGGGATTCGTAAAGTGATGCCAAGTTATTTAGACTGTTTGCCACATCATGATGGTCGCCATTAAATAGGCGTTTTCTCATCTCTAACGCCTGTAGGTAGAGATGTTCAGCATCTGCATGGCGTCCTTGGGAGTCGTAAAGTGATGCCAAGTTATTCAAACTGGTTGCGACATCACGATGGTCGCCATTAAATAGGCGTTTTATCATTTCTAACGCCTGTAGGTAGAGAGGTTCAGCTTCCGCGTAGCGTCCTTGGGAGTAGTAGAGTAATGCCAAGTTATTCAGACTCGTTGCCACATCAGGATGGTCGCCATTAAATAGGCGTTTTCTCATCTCTAATGCCTGTAGGTAGAGAGGTTCAGCTTCCGCGTAGCGTCCTTGGGAGTTGTAGAGATATGCCAAGTTATTCAAACTCGTTGCCACATCATGATGATCGCCATTAAATAGGCATTGCCACATCTCTAACGCCTGTAGGTAGAGAGGTTCAGCTTCCGCGTAGCGTCCTTGGATGTTGTAAAGTGATCCCAAGTTATTCAGACTGGTTGCCACATCAGGATGATTGCCTGGAAATAGGCGTTTTCTCATCTCTAACGCTTTTTGTGAGAGAGGTACGGCATCTGTGTAGCGTCCTTGGGAGTAGTAGAGTAATGCCAAGTTATCCAGATTGGTTACCGCATAGGGATGGTCGCCATTAAATAGGCGTTGCCACATCTCTAACGCCTGTAGGTAGAGATGTTCAGCATCTGCGTAGTGTCCTTGAGATTCGTAGAGTGATGCCAATTTATTCAAACTGAGTGCTACATCAGGATGATTGCCTGGAAATAGGCATTTTATCATTTCTAACGCCTGTAGGTAAAGATGTTCAGCTTCCGCGTAGCGTCCTTGATATTCGTAGAGATACGCCAAGTTATTCAAACTGAGTGCTACATGAGGATGGTCTCCAGGGTGAAGAGATTGAGCTAAGATTAATGCTTGTTCAGCAATCTCTATCGCTTCATTGAATTTCCCTTGATAATAGAGTTCACCAACTTGTTCATTGAGTTGTTCCCAAGCATTCTCTTCGTTCATGGTTCCATCACCTCTAAATTTAAGCAGCAACAACCAGATATTCGGTATATAACACCTCAGCGTTCGTTTGACCATTCAAATAGTCCAAAATTTCCGCTAAATGCTCTTGATTGACTTCTAAGGCTTTCTGGCGACTATCTTCCAACCACTGAAAAGGCGGTAATTCAGGAGTAATCACAGCAAGCAGTTGTTCCCATCCTAGCTCATCGGAGCCAAAGAATTTATCCTCCGAGTCAGCATGGGGTAACTTCGTCTCTTTCCCTGCATGGTAGGATGACCGGGCAAATTCCGAGGGACACAAACAAACAATCGTGCCGTTAGGTTCCCGTTCAAATAAGATTAAATGTCCGACTTGGGGAGAAATCACCCGATAAGTTAAATCGCTATTTACCGGAATTTCTTGACGTTTAGTTTTATGTTTTCGTGCGCCCATACCTGATAGTCGCGGTTCCCATTTTTCCACAATTAATTCTGATTGGATTTCTCCTGCTTTCGTAGGTTGGGAATTTTCAACTTTCGTTTTTAATTCGTTCCAACATTCTTCGATAGTGCGCGGTTTAATTAAACCCTGTTCTTTTGCCCATTCAGGAAACTTAACTTTTTGTAACCAAGCTTTACCTATTTTCCAGCGGCCTCTTTCAGTTTTCCCAAAGTCGCACCCTTCATCTTTCAGCTTGTCGCAAATTACTTGTAAACGATCGCGCAAAATAGCAGCCGCCGCATCTACACTTTTTTTAGTATCATTCGGATTTTTCTCTTCCTTTTTAGTTCCCTCTAGTAATTCACCTTGCCATTCATCAGCTAAAGTCCTATCATTCGATTCTGCATCTTTTTCGCAGAACCGCAGCAAAAATACTATCAGATTTTTGCCAGTAAAGCCAAATTTCGTTGCCATTGCTGCAAGAAAGTCTTTTTCATGGTCTTCATACCTGGGTAATTTCATTGCCTTTACCTTTGAGAGACGATAATATCAGTCTATCAATGCTTCCGAAACCTGGCAAGTACCCAACCACTTGATTCTACCAGTTTCTACTAAATTCTACTTTGGAAGTATCCAACACTTAATTCTACCAGTTTCTACTAAATTCTACTTTCTTTTGACATCTATTTATATCTACATAATCCGTTCTCAAAATTTGCATTTTCAGTTAAACCCTCGTTATTATCGTTGTAAGTTTTAGAGGAAACCACCATGTTTAACAAAAATAAAAAGCTCATAGAAGAATTGGAAGGCTTGGAGGACTTAAAAGAAAGACTCATTCGCCTAGAGGTCAAACAAGAGCAATACCAACGGGAGTTTGAAGTTTATAATCAGGATATTGCTAAATTCCAAAAAACAATCGAAGAATTCGAGGGCATTCTTAAACCTTTTCAGATAATTTGTACCTTAATTACGCAAACGCCTGGAGGCCTAAAAACTTGGGTACTCGCAGTAACGATCGCTGCTACAATTGGTTTAGTCGCGGTCGATGTTTCCATCCGTGCGATCGGAGTAAAACCATTTATCAGGTTTCTAATTGAAGAAACCAAAACTTTAAAATGATTTCCGATCGCCCATCGCCATAAACCCGATGCGAGTGTTGGAATACAGACTACAGACTAATGACTAATTCCCAAACGGCGGTAAATCGAGTAACTGGTTTTTAGAAGGTGGAAGCTGGGCGGGATTCCGGCCAATTTGCGCGGGATTTTGGCGGATTTCGATCGCAGTTTCGCCCGGATTTGCAGTGCGAGTAGGGACTATTTCTAGAGAATAGGCTGGTGATGGTTCCATTTTTGCAGTAGGAATAGTTTGTGCTTTGGTGAGCAAGTCAACGGCGTCTGCTAGGGCGGTGGTTAAATTTCTGCTAGTCTCGGCGTGACGGGCTTCTTCTTGTTTGAGCGCTTGAGTGAGTTGTTTAATTTGTTCGATCGCCCGATCGCGCTCTTCGAGAACTTCTGTTAACTTAGTTTTAAGTTCCCCAACTGTATGCAGTTGTTCAACCTCATGCTGGCGAGCAACTCCAGCCTCGTCACCTTCGGGCGCAATCGGGGAGAAACTTTGAAATTCCTGTATCTGTGCTTCCAAAGCATCGATGCTTTGCTGAGTTAACTTAGCATCATTCCGGCGCTGCTCGGCTTCGGTATTGTAGAGTTGGCGCCATTGAGCCGCACTTTCACCAGCGTCATCGCGATCGCGCGAAACCTCTGTCAACTGCTGTTGTAGTCGCTTAATTTCATCTAACCACTGTCTGATATCTTGAGACATATTGTTTATTTTAGATTTTAGATTTTAGATTTTAGATTAGTCATTGGTCATTAGTCATTGGGAATTTGTAAGCTATGAACATTTATTACTGGTTGCGCTACCTGATTTTAGCCTTGTTTAAGGCACTTTTGAGGCTGCTGAGAGCTGTCAAAACGAAATTTGGTGATTTTTGGCTGTTTTGTCGCTGTTTGACTTGGAGCACGCTCAAAGAAGTCTGCATGAAAGCGGGAGAGCAGCGGTTACCCGGGCTGTCTGCCGAAATGGCCTACAATTCTATGCTGGCGCTGTTTCCTGGGCTCTTGGCTATCTTGTCGGCGATCGCCCTGTTTGAACCTTTGCAATCAACACTGTATCAAATGGCCGGTCTTTTGGGCAAAGTTATACCCGATGAAATCCGAAATTTGATTAGGAGTTCCCTCACAGAAATTCTTTCAATACGCAACCAACAGCTATTTTCACTAAGTTTTGTAGTATCGCTGTGGGCATTTTCTGGAGTAATGAGCGCCGCGATGGCCGCCCTCGATCAAATTCATCAAATCCCGGCTACTCAAACTCGATCTTTTGTTAAAGCAAAACTTATTTCTATTTCTCTAAGCATTGGTACAATTTTGCTACTAATCTTAGCATCAGGAGTTGTCTTTGTCAGCGACTTAATTGTGCAAGCTATTGCCCGCCAGAGTTGCCTGTTAGAGTCGGTAGCAAATTGCAATTTAAAAGATGTCAAGAGTTGCCTAATGTTTCTGCCAGATTGTCCCTTAGAAGCACAATTATTAGGTATTTGGCGACTGTGGCGTTGGCCTAGCACCTTGGGCATTGTATCCCTTGCCTTTGCCTTTGTTTACCGCTACGGGCCGAGCCGCCGTCACCCAGAGACACCGATTTTTTCCGGGGCTGTGTTTGCAGCTCTGCTATGGGCGATGCTTTCAGGTTTATTTCGATTTTATGTTTTGAATTTAGGCAATTACAATTGGACTTACGGCACGATCGGAACTTTTATCGTTTTGCTGCTCTGGCTTTATCTGTGTTGTTTGGCGATGTTGATCGGTGCTCAGTTAAATGTGACTGTGGGAAAGGCAATGAAACAATCAAACAAATGGTAATTGCTAAAGTAGTTAGTAGTTAGTAGTTAGTAGTTAGTAGTTAGTAGTTAGTAGTTAGTAGTTAGTAGTTGGTAGTTGGTAGTTGGTAGTTGGTAGTTGGTAGTTGTAGGATGTGTCGCCACCAAAAATCTCTAGCTACCTATCGACAATTTAACAGCTCCGCACTCGACCCCAATGGTATGATAAACAAACATAATATTTATTTTGTAGCATTTTTTTATCAAAACGATCTTATTAATCAAATCAAATAAAATGAGTTTCAGCAGTAAGACGAAACAAACAGAAAACTAAATTATTAAATTTTGTCACTTACCGGATATGAGATTATCGGCGCAGTACAGTGCTGAGTATACCCGCAACAAAAGACAGAAAAATCAGTATCCAAATAACACCACCGGGAAGGAATGTTAAGAGGCCAACACCTCTAAGAATCCAAACTAATAAAGTTATCCCTAGGACAGTCCAGAAAATGCGGGTTGATAGTCGAAGTTGCAATCTAGGAGAATTAGTCATGTTGAATATAAAAATCTTATCTGGATCAATGATAGCTGTTTTGCTGGCGATCGCCAGTCACTTCACCTTCATCTCGACTCCCGGCGCTGCTGTGGCGCGCGCAGGTGCAAATACTCTGGGGGAAGTAGCCAATGCTGCTGCAAAACCTTCCTCTGCAAGTGTAGCAATTGGCGATCGCACAATTGGCGAAGCAAAAATCGGCATGACTTTGGGACAACTCAAGCAGGCTCTAGGTTCCACAGCCCAGTTTAAGGTAGAGTCTCCTTTTATGGTAGACTTCGATGCAGTGGCGATTAGTCGATCGGGAAAAGTACAGTATCGGATTATCTACGCTGCGGGTACAAAGCTGAAAGATGCGGATGCGATCGAACTTTTGATGACTGACAATTCTAATTATAAAACAGCTCAAGGCGTCGGGCCAGGAATGACATTAAAACAAGCCGAGGCAATTTACGGCAAGACTACTTTATCTTATAATGTGGATAATGAATCGAGAGAAAATGTAGTTTTTGCCAACCAACCGAGCAAAAAGTTCTTGTTTGTTCCCAAGGCTGCTGGGAAGCAATTTGCAGGAGTTTATGGCGCGGGTAAAGGGGGATTTTTTGAGACTAACAAGTATCAACCGAATGCTGTAATTAAGTCAGTGATGGTGCGGAAGTAGCCTTCGCATCATTCCTAGAAACCGGGTTTCTTCGGAGATATCTCGCCACCCAACCAAAATTACCCTAGAAACCCGGTTTCTTGCCCCTCCCATCATTCCCAGAAACCGGGTTTCTTATGAGATATGTCGCCACCCAACCAAAATTACTCTAGAAACCCGGTTTCTTAGCCTAAAATTAAGGATTATTTGTATTTACGTCCAAATACTCTTGATTGTCCAGATAACTTTTAACATTCTCAAGTATTTGATGCAAATACTCTATGACTTCTTCCTTCATTTCTAATAGTTCCTCAATAGCCTGATATCCCCCCACTTCTTCAAAAGACTTAATCCCGTGGGCTAAATCATTTCTATTACTTTTAATCACTACAAGATTTTGCCCATTTTTGGTCTTAGCAAAGTCTGTTTGATATGAAAAACCGTATTTGTCTGCTATTTCTTTAATTAACCTAGCATCCACATTTCCTGAAAACAGTTCCTCGCGTTCAAATGTAGCTGTGATTATATCAGTAGAGAGTTGATTAATTGTTAAATAAATTTTCTTAGGAGAACGATTTTTAAGATTTTGGAGGACAATCAGTTTAATTTCTGGTTTGAGTTTGTCAAAGGTGACTGCTTTATTTTTGAACTCCTCAAATATGGCTTCAATCGCATTTCGCATAGTGGATTCAACCAAGTTATATAGCAACAAAAAACCATTGGCTTTGAGCGTTTTTGCTAACTCTGGATCTAGGCTTTTAATTTGGTAGTTGCCAGTAGTATCAAGTAAAGCTAACTGCGTTGTCTGTTTTTCCAGGCTGTCCAAAAATACAAAGTAATCATCCACATCTTTAGCACGTATATTAAATTCTAAGAATACAGTTTCCATGATTATATTCGACTGCCAACATATTGAATATGCACAAATTATTTTGATTATACCAATAATTGCAGCAGTATATTTTGTGCTTTATTGAAATTTCTTTACTTGGCTGTTAAAATGATTGTATCCGTTCAAATACATCTCTTCGGACTTCCTCGTTGGCAGCTTGGGTTAGTTGGATAATCCGAACTGTAGTTCGGTTGAAGTTTCTCTGACGAGAAAGCAGTAGATCGGCAAACTTAAATCCATTTAATTGCTCTATTTTTTCGAGTCCACTTAATGTTAATTCGTTATTGATAAATCTAGCTAGGGTAAGAATGCGTTGTGCGCCGTCTACGATCTCTAAACGTGGTTCATCATTTTCATCATGACGGATCTCAACAACGAATATATAAGGTATTGGTATCCCCCAAATTACAGACTCAATAAACTTTGATTGCCTGGTGTCATCCCAAACAATTTGACGTTGGTAGTCTGGAATAAACAATTTATTAGTATCATCGTTAATTCCTTCCAGATATTTTTGAACGAGTATTTCGACTGGATACTGTTTCGTGTCGTAATTAATTTGCTGCCGCTTGTCGCGAATTTCCATTTCAGCGGCATTTCTGTCTTGAAGCGTAATTTGTTCTAGTTGCGATCGCATATTTTTAACTAACGAAGAAGCACTGTATATACGAGCATTTTACCACAACCCAGGGTTGATAAAGTCCTGTTCGGAGAATTTTAGTCTTGAGGCTACCGCAGTGTAAATTCTGATTTGACTAAGATGGTACGGCCGATCGCCCTTAGCAACAAAAAGAGCGATCGCCAAACAGAAATCGCCGCGAAGATTAAAATCTACAACGCGCTGCTGAGGGAATTAGAAGCACGATCGCGCAATGCCTCCAAACGATTACTTTCCCCGTTTAAATCGAACACAACCTCAAACTTAACGTGGGGTATAGTTTGTCGCAAAAACTGAAAATGCCCCTCTGCATCGGAGCGACTGCGGCAGCGGGCGACAATTATCCATTGCCCAGAGGGTAACAAACGGGCGATCGCCCAACAACACAAGCGGTCTTTGTATTTGATACTCCCCAGCCCGCTCCGGGACGGGGATTCTTGAAGAGTCCAAATGCGAACTTTCAAAGGCGAAATCAAAGCGCCTCTACTGACTCCTTCAAGA